>JAEOSY010000400.1 GCA_016840125.1 Candidatus Helarchaeota archaeon
AGTCCATTTATTGTTGATTATTCAGCGCAGGGGATGTCACTTGAAGAGCGCGATAGCAAGGACTACAACGAACCGGAAAATAGGGAAATGGGTATCTGCTATGCGACATCACGCGATGGTATTACCTGGGAGAAGCCGGAACTCGGTCTTGTCGAGTATAATGGGAGTAAAGAGAACAATATCATTTGGAGGGAACCGCACGGAGCTGGTATCTTCAGGGATGATCAGGAAACCGATCCCAAAAGGAGATATAAGACTATTTTTCAGGGATTACAGGTCAGTGTTTCATCCAATGGCCTCCATTGGGAAGATCCAATACCTTGTGCAGGAGTTGATGTCGCCGGCGATACACATAATAATGCCTTTTGGGCACCTACACTGAATAAATACGTAGGGATCACGCGATCCTGGGGAGAGGCGAAAGGGCGACAGGTAGCCAGAATCGAAAGTGATGATTTCGTCAATTGGACAAAAGAAAAAGTTGTTCTGGAGGGTATAGATAAAAATCATCAAACCTATGCAATGCCGGTTTTTTTCTATGCAGGGATTTATATGGGACTGGTTGCGATTCATCAACAGGATTCTGATCGGGTCTGGACTGAACTGACCTGGAGCCCGGATACGAAAGTTTGGAACCGTGTCTGTCCCGGTGAGCCGTTGATACCTTGTTCGGAAACCAAATTAGACTATGATTATGGATGTGTTTATCCCTGTGCCTATCCTGTTTTTCTTGAGGATGAAATCAGGCTTTATTATGGAGGCAGTGATTATCTACACTTTGGCTGGCGTAATGGATCGCTTTGTATGGCAACCCTCCGACCTGATGGCTTTGCCGGATATGAAGCGGAAATCAGTGACAAACCGGCAGTTATAACAACAACTGCAATCCCTTATGGCGGGGAGAATCTAAAAATTACGGCTGATGTTGCTGACGGTGGATCGGTTAAAGTGAAAATAATTGATGGGAATGGAAATGATCTCGCGACTGCAAGTGACATTGAAAAAACTGTGACCGATGGACAAATCAGATTTAGCGAAAAAATTAACCTGGAAAAAATTCAACTGAAATTCGAATTGAATAAGGCAAAACTCTATTCATTCGGATTTGGCCAATAATCAATACAATTCTATGATAAATAAAATTGTTGGAGTTTCCCAGTAACGCCGGGTTAGTTGGCGAAACATAGACACCGCCTTTAGCGGTGTAAATCCGAAGCATTAACTAATCAAGAAGTCAGAGAAATCGAAAACAGATACCACGAAATATTTTTTGAATGATAAATGATTGCTTAACCGGAACAGACCAAAATCTTAAATTAATACACTGATTGCGACATATATTATTTAAATAGTTGTCGTCCGAATCCTACGTTTGGAAATTTTTACTAAATATCTATTAATATATTTAGTAGAAGAAATTCAATAAATACTCTAAAATGTAGCAATATTTGGTAATATTTTAGTGGTTTGAAACTGTAGTTAAAGATCTTCAGAAGTTTTAATGACCCAGGTTATTAGTATCTGTTGGAGTTCCTCCTCTATGGATAAATCATTAATTCGTGCCAAAAGTACATTTACATCAATCATTTCTTCAATAAGAAGCACACGAACGAATTCTTTATCTTTCTCTCTAAAAGCGACGAGCTTACTGGCGGCCAAATCATGTACTTCAATACACCATCCAATATTCCCACCTGTTGAGACTTTATCTTTAACCTCAAATACCCTTTTCTCCCAATTCTTCGGAAGTTTTACACTCTCTAAGGATATTCCATGTACATAAAAACCGTGGGTTTCGTGGAACAAAGAGAGTTCTCCCAGCGAACCGTCAATCTCATCAAATTTGTCTGGATTATTTTTCGGCTGTACATCAACTTCAATTGAAGTACGCAGACTTTCAGGAGCATTAGGGAATTGTCCGAGAATTGCTTGAGAACCGAATATCCATAATTCAGAGTCCTCAGAAACATCACAGGCGGCTCTAATGGCATGTTCCAATTGTTTGCGGGTCAAATCAACCTCTTAGTTTTTCAATTAATTGTTTTTTTTCACCCTTTGTAAGAATTGCGAGAAATGGACAGCTCTGACGTAACTTAGTAGCTCTCTCACTTTTGGATGATAAAAAGTTTGATAATCGTCTCGTAGAGTAAGAATCTAAAATATATTCCCATTCATTTAAATCCTTAGTAGTTAGGTCATTATCTTCACTTAACAATTTTTTTACATGTCTTCTCGCGCGACGTACAAAAGATGTGTCTCTCTCAATGAATGAAGACAAAACACGACATACCTTCAATAAATTTTCATCTACGTTTTGATGATGCATATTCTTCGAAATAATATTTATAATGTTATTTTCTCTGTAAGGTGGTAATCCATATAAAAGCTTTATATCCCTAACAGGAAGTTCAGGAATGTCTGCTTTTGTGTATCCAAGAACTTCGATAGTTACATCAAACTTTTCCTCTATAGTCTGCAGTTCTTTTCGAAATTGGTTTATGAATATGCTAAGAAATCGAGTTTGATGAATAACTCCTAAAACAATTGGATCCTCATGTTCAAGAGGGTAACTTTCAATCCAAACTGATCGAGGCGGATTTTTAGGTAGCATAATTTTCTTGATAATGCTTTCTATAAGTAGATTATATCTATTTGCCTCTGCATCAAAAAGATTAAGTAAAGCTTTTACTAGCTCATCTTTCCGGCGAAGTATATATTGTCGCTTCCGCCCTCCGCCAACCAGCATAACATAACCAGATCGATTTAAGCGTTTTAGAGCCTTAAAAGTACCCTGTATTGTTATTCCAGCTTTCTCAGCTACATCGGTTGCTGTCAATGATCCCTCTACATCATTAGCTAATACTCTTAATATTCGTACATGTGCCTCTGTACTTAAAAGCTCATTGAGAGGGTGAATTAGCAAATTCTGATTATAGACTATTGGCCTCATACCATCGTCTCTTTCTATTTTCATTTATTGATTTCAAATTAAACTATAGTTTAATATACTAAACTATAATTTAAATATTTGAACTATAGTTTAATTATA
>JAEOSY010000005.1 GCA_016840125.1 Candidatus Helarchaeota archaeon
AATATTTGACTTCAATAATTGACTATTAACCGATTTTCTATAATAAAAAACACAGGAGGTGAATAAAAATAGGAAAAGCAGCTGCAGCGGGAATTATTGTTGCACTGATTGCAGGAACCGCGATTGGGTATTACGTGTTGCCTATGGTTTTTCCAACCCGGCAGACTTACTTCACCGATCAAAGCACATCAAATTATAGCATGACTATTTCTTGAACCACCATACCAGGTTTAGTGATAAATTTGACAACCCAAACGGGAGATTCACTAGAGCTCTCCTTTACTTGTCTTGTAACTTGGCAGCTCAGTTCTGGTGCAGGTATCCTAATAGCACAGTTTGAATTCGCAATAGATGGACTCCGTGATACAATGATGTATGTTTTAAGTGATAAGGGTGAAACAGCTGGAACTTATGGAATTGGCGTTGCATATCGGTACCGTGCTACGGAGCTCGCCCCAGGCGCTCATAATATCACCGTAGAAGTTGTCCTAGGGGGTAGTGCTTCGAGTTGTAGACTTGAAAATATGTTCCTCTCAGTTCAAATCATCTAAAATATTTCCCCTTTTTTTGTATTCTGGTTTAAAAGCCGGCTTCTAAGAAATTTAACCTATCCAACTATGATTTCTCATATCCATAGTCAAGAGCAATTAAACAACGCTCTCAATGAATTTGAGATATTCGATACATTCCTTCGCATATAGGTCGGCATCGGGACGTGTGCCTTTGAGGCTCTCATAGACATCTGCCCCAGTCGGGGGTAACGGTTCACATGCCATCGCGCCCACATAATCGATATCTTGGAGAGCGCGAAAGATCTCAAACCAATCGGTCTGTCCACGTCCCGTAGACTTCCGATTGGAATCCGCCACATGAAAGTGAACTACATCCTTATTGGCCAGTCGAATTGCTTGACCATTATTGTCCTCCTCAATGCTCGTATGGAAGAAATCCAACATCAATTTCACTTGGGAATGGTTGGTTTGCTTGAGTAGTTCGAGCGCTTGCTCGCATCGCTGCAAGAAAGCATTTTCATACCGATTAATGGGTTCAATCACAAACAGTACTTTCCCTACCGATTTAGCATGGTCACCTAGTTCTTGTAATGCATTCACACAGAGCTTTTGATTTGCTTCCGTCCAACCATCAGTCACATTGGCCACCCCCGAGGGGACAGTTAACACGAGTTTCGCTCCTAAATCCTCTCCAATTTTGAGACTGGCTTTGAGATATTCAAGTGTCCGTTTGATCACATCTTCATCTTTATCAATTAGATTGCGTCGCTTGGATTTCTCTGCAGCGCCCGTCATCATCGTGGCGCAGGAACTGCATGCAAGTTTATACTTTTTCATATAGTTGCGTACTTGTGTAATATCAAACTTTTCAGGCGCCGTAATCATCAGTTCAATCGCGTCATAACCATATTTCTGAAGCCGAATGAACTGTTTTTCAAGAGATTCTTCACCATATATCCAATTTGAGATACTATAGGTAATTTTCATCTTCTCTCAACCTTCTTTATTTCGCTTCTTCGATTAAAAGCCGAGCAATTTGCACCGCTTTCACGGCATCATCGGCATAGGCATCTGCCTTTACCTTTCGGGCATATTCTTCGGTTACAGGGGCGCCCCCCACCATGACTTTGACCTGATCCCGAAGCCCGAGTTCTTTCAACTTTTTAATAACGGTGCTGAAGTAAGGGATAGTCGTAGATATCAGAGCGGACATGCATAGGATATCAGGCTTGACCCGTTGGATTGCTTGGATGAACTTTTGGGCAGGAACTTCGGTTCCTAAATCATACACTTTAAACCCTGCCCCTTCCATGAAAAATTTCACTATATTTTTCCCGATATCATGAATATCCCCCTTCACGGTTCCTATAACGACAACAATTTCTTTTCTAGAACCACCCTCTTGCTTGCGATGGGCTTCAATTGCAGGTTTCAGCACCGCTAACGCATGTTCCATGGCTCGCGCCGCAATAAGAATTTCTGGTAGGTAATATTCTTGCTTTTGGAACTTTTCTCCTACTACTTCCATCGCTTGAATCAAGCAGTTTAAGCTGTCCATAGGATTTATACTCTGGTTTAATGATTCCTGGGATATTTGTTGCGCTAATTCCTGATCTCCCTCAATAATTGCCTTTGATAATTTGGGAAAGAGTTGCTCAGCCATATAATTTACTCCTTGAATCTGTTAAACTATGAATCTAAATACTAAATAAAAACCTTTTAACCCTAAAAAAAAGTATTTGAAAAGTTAATCAATTACAATGATAATGAACATCACCACTTATTTTATTGTGGTTATGATTTGCGCAAAATTCTGGTTTGCGCATTTAGGTTGGGCAGATTTATAACTGATGGTCGCGTACTCTCTTATGATTTGTATTTGAGGGTAGAATTTAAAGAGTATTAAGACAGTTCGCCTCACTTCTCGACCATTGACCCGACATAAATATACCCAAGTCGCCCGCACTATCTCCAGCTTTAAGGCGTCGGTGAACTTCTTGATCGCGAAGTGTGTGGAGAATCCGCTATTTCAGAAAACGTCCAAGAAGGGAATTACCTCTTATAATTATTCCTCGTACCCCACCATTCGCAAAAGCTTTTATCATGAGTGGAAAGCGAAGTTTTCAGGTATCCATACTCACTACTGCCACTCCACCGCCCGAGTCACGAAGGAGATCTTAAGACGGTAATCAAAATTCCATTTCCTTTCGGTTCAACTTATTTTCTTTGGATTGTTCAAGAAGTAATATATTTAGAGATGTATGAAGGTATTATTTTTGAATAAAATGTGGAGAAATTAAAATGGTTACGAAACGGGATCGCGTCTTAAGGGCACTGAATCGAGAGGAACCAGATCGTGTCCCCATGTTTGAACTAATGGCGACCCCAGCTAGTCGAGCTGGGGCATATGGTACAAAGATGTTAGGTATGCTTCAGAATCGCGCAAGGGGACCTATCTTGAATAAAATAATAAAGGGTATCTGGACACTCTTACAGAGAAAAAGGCGGGTATTAATCTTACGTAGAGTTGGAGCATTAATTGCAACTATGGTTAATATTGGGTTGATGCAGAACGCAGTACGTTATGACCTAGATGCCGCATCTATTTTTCTTGCACCTATAGCCACTAATGGAGACGTCACATCACTTGAACACTACCAGGATGAGTATGGGCGAGTTAATAAAATCTCAGGGGAAGGGGTTCTTTGGTATGATGGGGGTAGATTGAATAGTCACGAAGCCCTCGATGAATTGGGGTTCCCAAATCCGCTAGATCCGTTTCGCCTTCAGTGTATGGATAAGGCCCTTGAAATCGCGGAGAAGAATGGAATCTTCGTTATGCCTTGCATCGGTGGTATGATGGAGGTTTTGTATGAAGGGGTTGGGATGGAGAAATTCTTCTATCTCCTATACGATGACCCCAGCTTTATTCGCCGGATCATGGATTTGCAAAAAAGATTCTTGATCGAGTTAGCCAAATATCTAATTGATGAACGAGGTATAGAAGCAATCATCTTTGGGGATGATTCAGCCTACAAAAGTGGTCCTATGATGAGCGTCAAGCATTTTGAACAATACGTTTTTCCGCGCTATAAATCCATTTTCAATACAGTGCATAAGCGGGGCGCGAAAGCAATCATCCATTCAGACGGGGACACGCGGCTTATCCTCCCGGGGTGGATCAAAGCAGGGGTAGATGCCGTGCATCCATGGGAGCCAACTTCGGGTTGGCGGTTGAGCGAAGCCAAGGATGCGTGGGGTGATAAAATCTGCATCCTCGGGAATATTGATTGTAATACCCTAACTTATGGGCCCGACTCGAGAATTCAGCGCGAGGTCATCGAAGCGATTCGCGATGCTGGACCCGGAGGAGGCTATATTATGTCTTCGGGGAACTCCATTCATTTTGGTATCAAACCCGAGCATTTTCAGGTGATGATCGATACGTGTCGGAAATATGGAACGTACCCGCTTCAAATTCCAGAAAAATATAGATAGGAGTTTAATGGCTTTCTCTTAAACTCCAATTCGGGCATTAATATTGAATTATCCTACATTTGGATCATTCTGAAAAATCTTTAAAGCTGCCTTGGGGCTCTCAAAAATTGGAATTAGTGCAGTACCAGCACTGCCCCAGATACTTTCAAAAGCGGGTTTAAATCGAACCGGAATTGAAGATAATCCCATTTGCCCACCAGCTTTTTGCAGTGCTCTACCCGTATTGAGGAGTTTTCCAATGCCTGAGCTCCCGATAAATTCGATCCCTGTCAAATCTACGAGTACCTGCGTTTTCCCGGATTTAAGCATACTTGTTAGTTTCTCTTCTAGAATCATGGCTGCCTTTTCGTCCACACGTCCGTCTATTCTGGCAATAGTTATATTTCCCTCTGAAGTTATTTTAATATTCATAATATCACCTAATTTTTTTATTAGCTTTAGTTACTACAGTTTTTTTTGAATCTTATATCCTTTTATACCTCGTAGAAATAGTTTCAATTCAGTGGTGATAGTATAATGGTAAAAAATGCGGAAGACCTTCCTTGGTGGAAAAAAACGGTAGTCTATCAAATCTATCCCCGATCATACAAGGACTCCACAGGTAATGGGATCGGTGATTTGAAGGGAATTATTTCAAAATTAGATTATATTCAGGATTTAGGGGTAGAGACCATCTGGTTCAGCCCGTTTTATCCTTCGCCGACAGATAAACCCTACAAGGAGCATGATTGTGGCTATGATATTAAAGATTATCGCGATATTAATCCAGAATACGGGACGATGGATACATTTGATGAACTGTTGGAGGAGATGCACGGTCGAGGGCTGAAAATGATGTTGGATATGGTGATGAATCACACATCCAGCGAGCACCCATGGTTCAAAGAATCCCGCTCGAGTAGGGATAATCCGAAACGGGATTGGTACATTTGGCGGGACGGGAAGAAACCTAAGGGGAAAAAAGCCCCGACCAATTGGCGTTCAATTACGGGACATGCATGGGAGTATGACCCCCAAACAGATCAATGGTACTATCACGCGTTCTTACCATTCCAACCAGATTTAAATTATCGGAATCCCGAAGTACAAGATGAGATGCTCGATACTGTTCGGTTTTGGTTGAAAAAAGGGGTGGATGGATACCGCTTAGACATATTTCAAGCCTTATTTGTTGATGCGGAATTCCGAGATGCCCCTCTATCACGGCATCTGGTCTCAGAAGATTTGGATATTCTCTTTCGAAAATACTCTGGCGTGACCTTACACCACTTAGATACGATCGAATTTGCGAAGAAGTTGAGAGCCACCATCGATGAGTTTTCCGGGAAGTTTATGGTGGGCGAAATAATGGCATCGTATGAAACGCTGAAAAAATATCTGGGCGATATCACGGAGGATGGGACAAACTATGATGGGTTAAATTTAGTTTTTCTTTTCAATTCCACATCCGCGTCAATGAAGGCGAAAAGCTTTAAAAAATTGATAAAGGATTATGAGGAGTGGTGTCCCTACCCGTATATCCCTACGTGGGTGTTTGGGAACCATGATCAAATGCGACGGATTTCTAGAAGGGGTAATAACATTGAAAAGGCAAAATTAAATGCAGCCTTGGAATTAACGGTACGAGGTGTCCCCTTTATCTATTATGGGGAAGAGATTGGGATGCAAAATGTATTTATTCCAAAGAAAGAAAGTCGAGATGCCATCTCGTACACCTACGGGTGGGTTCCCCAATTCCTTCGGAATATTATCAAAAAGTTCGGACTCTTGATCAATCGAGATGAGTGTCGCACCCCCATGCAGTGGGATTCCTCTGAAAATGCGGGATTTAGCCCAGCAGGGGTTGAAACCTGGCTTCCAGTCCATCCTGACTTTAAAGATCGGAATGCTCAAGTGGAGGAAGAGGATTCGGATTCGTTACTTCATTGCTACAGGCGGTTTCTCAAGGCCCGAAAGGAAACGCCCGCATTGAATGCAGGGAGTATAGAACTTTTGGATTTGAAAAAGGCGCCTAAATCCTTGCTTGCTTACAAAAGAAAAGTGGTTGCAAATGGTGGGGAACAGATCGTTGATGTTTTTCTAAATTTCAGTAAAAAGTCGGTAAAATTTACTAACCCTATTCAAAGTTCGCAGGTATTGGTCTCAACAACAATTAAATCGAACCCTGTGGATGGGAATGACCTTGTACTTACTCCGTGGGAAGGTCTAGTGCTGAAATAATTGGATTTGAAAGCCTCATACTGGGAATAAGTTCGTGAAGAAAAAAAAGAGGGGGTATTATTTTTACGGTGGCCCAAAGTTATTGATGGTGCTGTCAGCCGACTCGTAGTACCCATTACCCGCATAGATATTTAACCAATTGAGCGTGGAGCTGTTGATGACATTGGCGTAGGAGGTTGAATAGAGCTCGATTTCTTCGCACGTCGTATTCGAGATGGTGACATTATTATTACCGCCCGCATAGATCTGGAAAATATCTGAATAGTAGGCGGTTAAATTGGCGTCGTTCCAGAGGTATAAAGTGTTCAGGTAGTCTGAAACATTGCAGAAGATGAGAGTTATGTTGGCGGAATTATACCCTTGAAGCCCACTGACGGCGCTCGTATTACTGAGAGTTAGGCTCGCATTATTCCATACGTAATATACGTAGTTATATCTCAACAATTAAAAGTACTCCATATAATAGTTACGTAAAGCACCGTTTGAAGTGGTAAATTACAATGAGTGAAGAATTTTACGATATGACGGGAAAAGTCATTATTCTTACAGGTGCCAATTCCGGGATCGGGAAAAGATCAACCATAGCTTTAGCGAAGCTTGGGGCAACGGTTATTATGGCATGCCGGAGCCAAGAGCGCGGCGAGAAAGCGCTCTCAGAGGTTAAAGAAATAACTGGAAGCGAGAAAGTCGAGTTGATGCTCGTCGACATGTCACTTCAAAGGTCGATTCGAGATTTTGTGAAAAAATTCAAAGAGAAGTACGAAAATCTCCATGTATTGATCCATAATGCGGCGAATTTTGATCAGCGTATGAAAAGAGTGAACCTGACAGAGGATGGAGTTGAGGTTATCTTCGCCACGAATCATCTAGGACCATTTCTAATGACCCATCTGCTGCTCGATACGCTAAAAGCGAGCGCTCCATCTCGGATCATCAATGTTTCAAGTCGAGGATTATCGTTCTTTCCGCGGATGACGATCCATTTTGATGACCTATACCAACAGAAACGGAAGAAATTCTCAGTCATGCGAGCATATTACCACAGCAAGATGGCCCATGTGATGTTCACCTACGATTTAGCACGTAAGTTGGAAGGAACTGGTGTGACGGTGAATGTAATTCGGGTACCGAATGTGAAAATTGATTGGGAACGGCTCGATGGGATCTCAAAGTTAAAGCGCGGCATATACCATATTAAGCGCTCGTTTGGGATCACCCCTGAGAAAATGGCGGAAACCTACGTTTATCTTGCATGTGATCCCGAACTCGAAACGGTGACCGGGAAAATATTCTCCAATAAAAACAAGGAAGTCAAGAGTAGTAAGAGATCTTACGATGAAGACGTGTGGGATCGATTATGGGATCTCAGTGAAAAATTAACGGGGCTTAAATGAAAAAGAAAAAGGATTAGAAGTTTTCGTCAGATTCCTTGGTTCCCAGCTTGGCCAAACTTTTGGCAATGGCGGCATTATTTTTGTCAATGAGTGTAATAACGGCATCACCCACCAGTTTTACTAATTTAACGGGATCTTTGGGGGGATTTCGGGTCAACCATTTGTATTCGCGCTCCATCTCGAATCTACTTAAACCTATTTGATTAGATAAACTCATAAACCATCAATTTTTTTTTTATTTTTCTCTAACATAAATCTCTTAAATTTATTTTGCTTATAACTGAATATGTATAATGTAGTTATTACAGGCAGCACCTAAGAATTAGGAGATTCGGTGGTCATCAGTTCCCGAAATGAGGAGCGGGTGAAAAATACTCTAGCAAAATTAAAAGACCTTTTCCCAGATGGTAAAGTCTATGGAATGATTTGTGATGTTAGAGCCAAGGAAAATGTGGAAGCACTACCCAGTTACTTGTGAAGAATATCAGTGAGGAACCGAAAATCTTCAACATTCTCGCTGAAACCCCTAAAACGGTTGCAGATTACCTCGTTCCAAAGATGCGAGATGTAAAAGGTAGTGGGAAACACCTAAAATTCATGAAGGGGTGGAAAGTTGCTTTAAAATTTATGACTGCCTGGCGTTACAAGGACCGTTTCATGGATAAGGATGGGAATTTATTATTAGAAATAGAATAAACTTTAATCCCCAACTTTCAGTTTTACTCAAACCTTGAAAAATAAAAAACTAGGAAGTTTTTAATTACTATTGAAACTATAGAATTATAGATGCTATAGATTATTGTGAGGTATTTAAAATGACATCAACAACAATTCAGCTCGATCAAAAGATTAAGGACGAGCTTTTCCTTTTAAAAAATCAAATCGAAAAAAAGCTAGGACGATCGATAAGTTATAATGAATTAATTAGCATGCTTTTAGAAAATAACAAAGCAAGTTTATTAAGACGAAATTTAAAAGAATTTCAGAAATTACGAGGCATTATTTCGCGAGATAGTATTAAAACTTTCCAGAAAGAAAGAAAAATAGATAGTAAGGCAGAAGAATATGAGTAAAGACAATAAACTCAATCAGATATTAGAGCATAAAGAACTTGTTCTTGATACGGGTGTAATATTGAATTACCTCGGAGATCCAGATGCAGACTCAACGAAATGGCTTGATAAACATATCTTGACCGAAAGTTCCCAAGTAACACTACACTCTCATGAAGTGAATAGAGCTGAGCTATTATACTTGATTTGTCGAGAAGAGGGAATGCGGAAAGCTAAAGAAATAATGAAATCTATTGAGGATTTTATTCTATTCCATAATGAGTTAGAGTTAATTGAGATTGTGGGAAAATTAAAATGTAATCTTTCGATTGCTTTAGCTGATTGCTTTTCTATTGCTACTGGATTATGGTTAAAAAGTCCGATTCTCTTTAGAAAAGAGAGAGAATTATCAGAATCTATAATTGAATCTTTAAGGAAAGAGTTCAAGGCAAATCTTTTGATATTCGATTCTTAATTTCTAACTATTCTAGAGATTTTGATTTCTCACAATCTTAGTGTCTTGAAAGATAAATTTAACGACGTTAAGTATTCATCCGAGTTCCAAGCTCTCGCCATTTTTAAGCAAGTAGAAGAGATGCCCTAAGCCTTCCTCTTCGAGTAATTTCTTGAATTTATTTGGTAGCCTTAAAGGCTTAAAATCTGGATAAAATCCAAAGTGAATTGGAATAGCATATTTTTTAGGCTTTAAGATCTTAACCATTTCGACGGCCTCAGGTGCATCAATATGAGGGTTAAGTTTTCGGAAATATCGAGCATTTGTCATCATCGGTAGGAACATTACGTCAATATGAGGAAAATGCAGGGGGAATTCATGAAATTCTTCAAAAAAGCCGGTATCGCCGGGAAAGTAAATAACATGGTTCCCCTCAAGCACATATCCTTGAGCTTTGCGCGGATGATTCGCGGGCACTGCCGTAATGGTAATCCCATTCAACTCTTCTTTCTCCCACGGTTCCAATTCGTGAATATCAGTGAAATGTTTGTATGCAGACTTGATGTTCCGTTTATTTCTATAACTCGCGGGGACAAAAAAAGGGGTCTCTTGAGGAAACTTGCGAAGGGTTGGGATGTGATAGTGATCCACGTGACTATGAGATATGAGGATAGCATCGATATTCTTTTCGAGAAGTTGTTCAACGGTCATGCCCGCCTTCCATCTTCGCCTAAAGAAGAAAAGATAATGGGGGTACTTGCCAAGAATAGGGTCAGTGAGGATTTTCACTCCGTTCATTTCAAAAAGCAGTGTTGCATGACCGATGAAGGTAATTTTAGTTGATAACATTCAAATCAGTAATCTCAAATTTAAATAGAAATTTTGAGGTAAGAATTACTCTTTTATAAAGATCATAGATCCTCTCCCAAAACAATTAATAGGCTATTAAAAAAACATATTTGCGAATTAAGAAAAGGTAGTAAAAATGGCAAAAGCTAGTGAAGCTGATACAAAGAAGAGTGATGAGAAAAAGGCTGATAAGGAGAAAATTGGTAAGAAGAAAACCGATAAAAAAAAGACTGTAAAAGGAAAGTTGGGTAAGTTAATCATCGGGGTTGTAGCTTGTATTGGCATCGTGGAGATGATAATACTATTACTTACTTTACAATTGTCAACAGGAAAAGTAGATAGTTATATCACAACTACCTTATGGCAAGCGATTTTTATAATACCACTGCATTTACCTACGTTCCTCACGAGTGGAATGTGGTCCATCACGGCGGCTCTCACAATAGGGGCATTCATTGGTGGCCTTATCGTAAAAAAAATCAAAAAGGGGATATTAGTAGGTATTATCAGTTTTGGATTATTGCTTTTACTCCAATTTGCAGTAGGATTCCTTTTTGATTTTAATGCTTTAATAGCTTGGTATTCTCTTATATCTTCGCTTGGTAGCAATGTAATACTGGATTTTCTAGTGAGTATTGGTATTTTAATAACAGCAGGTGCCATTGGTGGAGCTCTTACAAGGGAATAAAAGCAATTTCCAATCAAACTTTTCTTAATTATTGAATAAACAGGTGAAAAAAATGGTTTCCGCAACAATTCAAGGTTTAGCCTCCGGGATTATTGTAGCACTTGCTATTATGGTGGGTTTATCGTCTGGTACAGAAGCAAAAGTAGTGGTACTTAGCGGTATAGTTGTTGTCGCGTTTGTAGAGGGGTTTTCAGACGCTTTTAGTGAGTATTTATCTCAAAGAACCGATCATACGGTAAAAACTAGAAAGGTTTGGAAAGAAGCTTCAATAGTATTTGCCACCAAGGCTGCCATTATACTGCAATTTATCTTACCGTTTCTATTCTTATCAAAGATTGAAGAAGCTACCCAATTTGCGATTTTTTGGGGCTTGTTCATTTTGAGCATTGTAAGTGGGCATATCGCCAGACAACAAGTAAATAGAAGAATTGTTCGCACAATGGTATTGTACGTAGGAGCTGCAATAATTATCATTACGATAACCTATTTTATTGGAGATTTTGTAGCGTATATTTTCTTCTTGCTAGGTATCTAAGATCTCCTATTCTATTGAAATACTTTTAGACTTCAATAATAATGTCGTTATTTGTTCGTCGTAGATGACTTAATTTTATTGATTATAGGCTCCAAAATCTCAAATACAGCGGTATATATATCTTTAGCCCCGGTGAAGACAGCCCCAACGATTTTTTCGAGCGTCTCAGGGGGTAAAACAGTCTCAGAGACATGTTTGTATAATTGAGATTCCAAGAGGGTTTTGAGTTTGTTCCGGATAGTCGCGCGTTTCTTATTATTTAGTTTTCCGGAGCTTTCAAGATAGTCCCTATGCTTTTGAATTGCTTGAAATAACTCAGCTATACCACGTCCTTCAGTCGCAATGGTTCGTACAATGGGAGGTCGCCAGCCGGATTTCTGAGTATCGGACTCTAAGAGCATATTGAGATTGACTTTCAAGAAATCGCCACCCAAATCAGATTTATTTATTACTAGGACGTCAGCAATTTCGAGAATGCCAGCCTTTAGAACTTGAACGTGATCCCCAAGCCCAGCGACAGTCAATAAAAGAACAGTGTAGGCGAGGCGAAAGATATCCACTTCGGATTGCCCCGCCCCAACCGTTTCTATTAGAATATAGTTCATTCCATAGGCATCATAAAGTTGAACAATATCATAAACTGCTTTCGAAATACCACCCATGCTCCCTCGCGAGGCAACACTCCGGATAAAGACCTTGGGATTTAGGATGATATCTCGCATACGGACCCGATCTCCCAAGAATGCGCCCCCGTAAATAGGTGAGGAGGGATCTACGGAAATTATCCCGACCTGCTGGTCTTTATTAGTTAGATATTCAACCATTTGAGTGATTAACGTGCTCTTACCAGTACCAGGCGAACCAGTAAGACCTATGATGTAAGGATCATGTGAGGATTTACAGAGTTTACTTAATAATTTACGTGCAATTTCAGGATTGTTTTCGATAAGTGTGATGATCCGTGCCAAGGCTGTCCGATCTTGGTTCAAAAATCGAGAGATAAGATCATCTAAATCGTCGATTTGACTCATGGCGATGCCTACAAGAAAAAAAGGGTTAACTTTTGACTAATTTATATATATAATCAACGATGGTTTTAGTAGGTGACCCAGGGCCGAAGATCTCACTTACGCCCTGTTTTTTTAATTTCGATATTTCTTCGGGAAGAACAATAGTGCCACCGGCAAGGATGAATTTGTCCCCAATCCCGGCTTTTTTGGCGAGATCGATAACGCGAGGTATCAAAGTCATATGCGCTCCGCTTAAAATAGACAAACCAATGAAATCGACATCTTCTTGAAGAGCAGCATCAACAACTTGCTCAGGAGTTTGATGGAGACCCGTATAGATTACTTCAATTCCGGCATCCCGTAACGCCATACTCACCACTTTGGCACCACGGTCATGCCCATCTAGTCCCGGCTTTGCCATCAAAAAACGCAACTTCCGTTTGGACATATAAGACCTCTCAACATTAATAACAAGTAATTCGATATTATTATGAAATGCTTTATAGTTTTCTGAAATTAGGTTGTAATAGTATGAAGCATCTAGAGTGAAGGACAATGTTGGACGAGAAATTATTAAAGGCGGAAAAGTCGGCAAAAACTGGCAAGGAACGGTCTGATAAGTTTCGGACACTCTCCAATATAGAAGTAAAGAAAGAATATACTCCTGCAGACATAAAAATCAATTATGAGAAGGATCTAGGAAAGCCTGGCGAATATCCTTTCATGAGGGGGGTGTATGACACGATGTATCGAGGGCGTCTTTGGACCATGCGCCAGTTTGCGGGTTTTGGAACCGCAGAGGATACAAATGCACGGTTTAAATATTTACTTGAACATGGAGAAACGGGTTTAAGCACCGCATTTGACTTTCCCACCCTATATGGGCGTGACTCCGACGATCCCCTCGCCGAAGGGGAAGTGGGAAAATGTGGGGTCGCCATATCTTCGCTGTTGGATATGGAAATTCTATTTGATGGAATCCCACTAGATAAAGTCTCTACCAGCATGACGATTAATGGTCCAGCTGCAATTGTCTGGGCGTTTTACTTAGCCAACGCGAAAAAACAAGGCATCCCCTTCACGGAATTAAGAGGCACGATTCAGAACGACATCCTCAAAGAATATATTGCCCAGAAATCGTGGATATTTCCGCCTGAACCGTCTATGCGGTTGATAATTGACACCTTTGAGTTTGGAACTGACCAAGTCCCAAAGTGGAATACGGTGAGTATAAGCGGTTACCATATTAGGGAAGCTGGAAGCACCGCAGTCCAAGAATTAGCATTCACGCTTGCGGATGGATTAGCGTATGTTGATGCAGCCCTCGAACGAGGGATGACCTTAGATGCTTTTGCACCAAGATTGTCGTTCTTTTTTAATTCACACAATTACTTCTTTGAAGAAATTGCGAAGTTCAGAGCTGCACGACGGATCTGGGCAAATGAAATGAAAAAGCGTGGAGCAGAAGATCCGAGATCTCTAAAAATGAGGTTCCATACCCAAACGGCAGGCTGTTCCCTCACAGCCCAGCAACCTGACAATAATATCGTTCGCACGACCCTCCAAGCATTATCGGCAGTCCTTGGGGGGACGCAGTCCTTGCATACGAACTCCAAAGATGAGGCACTCTGTCTCCCCACTCAAGGTGCAGTCATGACGGCCCTCCGTACGCAACAAATCATTGCCCATGAGAGTGGAGTGACCGATACCATTGATCCACTTGCAGGGTCCTATTACATGGAGTGGCTCACGACTAAGATGGAAGAAGAAACCTACAAGTATTTCAAGAAGATTGAAGATATTGGTGGAGTGATTGCGGGGATTAAGCAAGGATTTTTCCAACTTGATATCGCGAAAGCCGCGTACCGATATCAAAAAGAGATTGAGACAAAGAAGCGGTTAGTAGCCGGCGTAAATGAGTTTAAACTGCCGGGTGATGATGAAATCAATATTCCTGTTCTAAAGATTGACCCAGAGGTTGAACGATCCCAGCATAATCGATTGAAGAAGTTACGGGAAACGCGTGATAATGCTAAAGTTGAGGAATCTTTACAGAAACTTGAAGAGGTGGCGAAGAAAGAAGATGAAAATGTGATGCCTTATTTGATTGATGCTGCCCTCGCTTATGCCACCCTGGGGGAAATCCGTCAGGCTTTAGAAAATGTATTTGGCACGTATAAACAGATTGAACCTTTCTGAAAAGATTGAATTACGTTCCATAAGTTGGAACAAGTTATGTCATCAACAACAGAATTATATTTTGGAAACTTATTATTAAAAATGGTAATGGTAATGGTGAAGATTGATGAACAAGGTAGAATAATAATACCAAAAGAAATACGTGAGAAATTAAAATTAATTGGAGAAGTGGAGATAGTAGAGGTAAAAGAAGGTATAATTCTCAAACCGAAACAAACTCTTACTTGGAAAAAATTCTATAAAGATAAGTTAAAGATGAATTGGGATGAAGTGCATAAGTTAGACCTTTCAGAGGAAGATTTAACTGATTTATGGATATGATCGATTGAAGTTGAAAAAATTATTAGATGCTAATTTCTTAATTTATTCGCTTTTAGAAGACCATCCGGCATCAAAAGTTTGTGAGAAACTCATCCTTTCTTGTGAAAATAAGTTTGATTGGATCACTTCACCCATTACTTTGATTGAGACTTTTTATGTCTTAATTAAAATATATGGGCAAAAAATTGAGGACGTATATAATAAAATAAAAGCGATTGTAAAACTACCTCTGGGGATTGTTTCACTTGATCAAATTCTAGTGATTTCAGCATATTGGACAAACGAATAAGACATCAAATAGATATCAATGATGCAATATTACTTCAAATCGGCATTGAGATTGGAATACCTATAATTGCCACGGATGACAAGAGATTAGCTAAAGCAGTAGAAGATTATGGTATTGTTTGTGAAAATCCAATAACTAAAGAAATCCGACAGGAAATGGCTGAATGGGAAAGGATTAATTTACCAGAAAAGGGGATTGTACGAATTTACAAGGGAGTTCATAAATGGCTTGAGGAAAAAGATAAATCCATTGCTGATGAATTTAAATCCCTTACAAAAGGATTAACTCGAATGCTTTAAAAACGTCATTTCTGGAGGAGAGGACCTTTAAAAAGATGTGGGGGAAGATAAACTAATATGTCCCAGCTGAAGTAATTATTAAGCGATTTGAGATGTCTTTGGCACTTATAAGCAGATTGAGCCATTTTAATAGATTTTCTCTTATTTTTTTCGACTATAGACACGCTCTGCAGTTTTCCAGCAAATATTTTCACGGGTTTTTTCGCTAAGCTGGTCAAGAAAAATATCATATCGCTGTAACTCAGGTCCCAATCGTTCGAATTTGGTGACGAGATCTGATCCAAGACAGATGCGATCACTATAGCTTTCAGTCAGTTCGATCCACTCTGGCTGGGGCTCATTGTTCGGACAGATAACTATATCATAGATAATCCATGAAAAATCCACGATCAGAAGGGGATAATTCGCTAATAAACGTTCGACCATTTGATGGTAAAAAGGCACGCTAAGCCGACGCGAAATTCCACAGTGAGCTAGAACTATGCGCGTACGAGGAAAATCGCGGAGAACCTCTTCTAACTCATGGAGATATACAGGATAATCACTTTTACTTACAGAGGTGACATTTTGATGCATTAATACTGGCAAATCATGTTCAGAGGCAAACTGATAGACGGGCCAGAGCGCACGGTGATTTGCGCGTGCAGTTCCACCGTATGTAAGCGCGGTCAAGTCATCATGCCGTAGTAAAAGTTCGCCGATACCACACCAGACATCGGGATATTGCTCATAAATTCGCTTCAGATCACGTATAGCATATTTATCGATGGGATTGAAGCCGCAAATCAGAGGATAAAGGCGAGATCTCTGCGTTTCAGGTAGACTTCGCACCATTTCTGCCACAACTACATCCGTATAGGCATAATAATAACACCGGGAATCATTCGCCAAGTAATAATTTGGCGGATCTCTATCATACTCAGCCCACATTTTTGAAACAGGCAATCCAAAAATCACTGCTTTTTCAACATTCGCACGATTCATGGCTTCTATCAATGCATTGCCACCTGGGGTTTCTTGAATGAAGTTCACAACGTGTAGATGTGCATCAAAAATAGAATATTTACTCCCCTGTAAGGGGGATAAGGAACCAGGTTTGTTCGGGTCTCTTGTCCAGGTGGGAATTTGTTCATTTGGCATGTTTTACCCCCAAAATTCTTTCAAGATAAACTGCTTCTTCAGCGGCAAGATATTTATAGACCTGACGCCACCCATATTCATCTCTGATAATCTGCCACAGTTGTTCTTTAGTAAACTGTTTCAATAGCTTTTTACTAATTTCATCGGGCATTGCTCGCAGTAAATGTGCTAAATCGCGACGATCTTTTATCATGAGTACGACTTTTTCCCACCCTAAGAGCTCGATGAGCTCCTTTTGGCGATCAAGGTCTAATGTATACAGGACTAAACTAAGTTCATAACCCGTTTGGATTAGATGCTTTAAATAGTCTTCACCAATCAATTGAAGAACCAATTGGTCGCATATACCATAAACCCATTGTAAAATCTCAGACAAATCTTCTGCAGAATGGATTATAGTCTGTAATCCCTTCGAACCAAGCGTCTGTAATAATTTTTCTTCTGCATCATGTTCAGAAAGTGTGGCTAGAATGTCCCGTAAATGTCCGGGAGCCCCTATAATATTCACGATTTTTGAACCCAAGGAGTCAATTAAGAAAATTTTATCATCTAATGTCAGTACCTTCAATAAAGCATACAAATCTTGGGAGGTACGAACTATCTTATTTAAGTGTGGACGAAGCTGTTCTAAAACCATACGGTCATGATGACCTTGTAAAACATCTAATGCCACTGCTAACTCCGCAGCTGTTCCAATTTCAGCAGTCTTATTCTCAATTTTTATAGAAAACCGGTTTTTAACCATAATTTTGACATCCAATTATCAATAATGCAATTAACGTAAGTAATAATGCAATAATTAATGAAAGTTATAAATCGATTCACTTTTTAGACCTTTGATGGCATTGAATAATAATGACTTTTAATAAGACATCCCTAGAGAAAACAGGCTTTTTCGCGGCCCGGCTGTTTGGATTTGTAGAAATTTTTATTTTATTTGGGTTCCAGTTCTTTTGGGTCATTTATGCTGGGGATCTGCTTTATAACGAAAGTATGTGGGATTTATTAGCCCTGCTCGGACCAATTGTCATAGGAATTGCAATAGGGTTTTTGTGCTATGTTGAAGAATTCAGAGCAGCACTCCGGAAGGTTGAATGGTTAATTCATCTATTAGTATGCTCAGTCATTTTAGTCATACTCCTACTTGTGCAGATAAGAAATGAATTTAATCCGGCTATACCCTATACATGGTTATTTCATTTTTGGTTGGTGTTTTTTGGGTTCGTGTTAGTTTCGAATATCGTCTCGAATATTGATAAACCTTCGTTATTAACGTATTTTAGGGAGCGAAAACGCTTACTTCTGCTACTTGGGGTAGGGATAATAATTTGGATAATAACCCTAGGTTTAGTTGTAGTTAGTCGAAATCCTGTTTTTTACTGGGTTACAGCTATAATTTATCATGCAATAATGATTCCCATTTCTTTAACACGGCAATACACGGATGAGGACAACTTAAAACTGAGGGAAGACGATTTTAACTCATATAGAACTTTTAAAAATGTTAAAGATATGTTTCGATGGTCTTCAATAAAGAAAGCTGGGACACTTAATCTTTTTAGGGCTTTTTTTCGCGGGTTTTTTCTCTTCATCTTACTAGTGGTCTCATGGAATTTATGGGCATTCGCGAATGGTGCCCTTGGTTCAATTGAAGATAATTATTATTTAATCTATGGAATTTTTTTCGAGCCGCTGTTCTATGGTGGGATGACCGTCGGGATAATAGTTCTGTTCTTAGAGGTAAAGCAAAAAATTCGGCTTTCTTACCTAGGGGATTTAATTGCGATAGCAATAGTAGGATTATCTTTACTGGACGTTTATTTTTTGGCTCCCTTTGTTATGGGTTACCTTATAGTGATGATATTTCTGTTGGGCGCAAATCTAAATCCCATTAGCTCTGCAATCTATGGAGTTTTCCTTCAAATTACTTGGTTAGCGGGATTGGTTCTCTTCATTTTTAATGGTGTGTTTATTAGCTTCGATATCACAGCATTGATTAACACAATCCTTTTTGGAATTACAGGCGGTCTTCTGGGAATCTCACTAATTTTTCAGGCAGCTGAGAAAATCCTACATAGAAGTGATGTCCCTAACATGATTGGGACGGAATTAAAGATTAATGATACCATGGAGGCTGTTAAGTGAAATCTAAGACAGGTTCCAATCAAAATAAGAGAGTGCGTAAGAAGGGAATTCTTATTGTTGTGGTTATGCTTGTAGGGCTTATGGTGCCCTTTTTATTGCTTGCCGTTTCAGTTAAAGCTCCGCCTATGAATGCTCCCACGCCATTACAAATTCCGATCGATGATATATGTGGCATGTGTCATCTTGGGTCAGATAATAGCAGCTCGCAGGAATGGGTGAACATGAAAGAGTTGGGGGCGAATTGGACGCGAGTAGATTTCCACTGGGGTGGAATTGAAACGTCAGATGATGTTTGGTATTGGGATCACTGGGATGACTTTATAAATGCATCAGAACAGCATAAAGTGAAGGTATTAGCCCTGTTATTGTATGATAATGTAAATGTCGAAACCGTCAACCCCGAAAGTGATAAATATATTCATCCAAATGATATACCATACTTCTTAGATTACGTTAATCAGACTGTTAGACGCTATAAGGACCGAGTCGCCGCGTGGGAAATCTGGAATGAGCCAAACATTGATTTTTGGGATGGTCCCATCGATCACTTTTACGAGTTATTTAATCAGACGAGGGAATTAATCCATCAGATTGAAATAGAGTTCGGACAGAATTTGACCGTCCTTAGTTCCGCCATGGCATCCTCCACGGCAGGGTTTGTGTTTGACGAACTTGAAAAGATGTTCGAATTAGGCATTATGGAGCATATCGACGTCGTCCCGCTTCATTTCTATAGCTATGATGCTGATTCGCTTTACCGTGGTATCATGCAGACAATGATCGTCGGGGAAAAATACGGCTTTGAAGGCGAATACTGGATTACAGAAATCGGGAATCCAACGGGTGGGCAATATCCCTGGCGGGTCTCGCAAGAGCAGCTTGCCAAGAACGTTATTAAAATGCATGTTATTTCTTCGAATTTGAAAGTGAAGAAAGTTATGTGGTACCATGACCTAGATGCAGTCAATCCAGACCCCTATGATTCTGAGGGGTATTTCGGGGTGCTCTATGGGAATGGAACCTGGAAGCCTGCCGCTTACGCTTACAGCTTATTCAGTAATCACTGTTCCAACAGCATACTCTACCAAGATCTTGTCATCAAACAGGGAAGCGTTTCCGCTACGGATCTTATGGCTACCTTATACCGTAGAAATAACGGCAATTCGACCCTTATCATGTGGTACGATCCCACACTCTATATGGAAGGGACAATCGAAGTCACCCTAGACCTCTCAGAAATGGGTGACGTAATAATCCATGATATTTACACCGGTGCTAATCAAACACTTACGGGTGATACCGTTGTAGTTGGATCTTCGCCAATTTTTATCACATTTCAGGCAACTAATATCTCCAATCCTGTTACATTGCATATTAAAGAATCAGGAATTGCTATTACTCTCTATATAATCATTTTTATAGTGCTTATTAGCTCACTTGGACTTGCAGTAAAAGTAAACAAGAGGAGTCAAATAGAATAGCTCCTTTTCCGCTCGTTTTATTTCCTTTAGTATTGGATGAAATTTATAAATTGAAATTTTCAAGAGTTTGTTATGTATGATATTGGAAAGGTCAAAGGTATCCATTTCTGTTTGCTGGTTTTTGCACGGGGAAAATGGAAAAAGAACTACGGGGAAACGCTCACCAAAAAACTACGATCTGACTGGTTCAAAATAGTGGCTTCAAAAGAAACTGAATTATTCGATCCTAAGAAGCTAGGGAAAAAACTGGGTGAATGTAAAATATGTGCCGAAGCCTATGAATTTTTTAAAAAGGAACAGGGGAAAGATAAGGGATTTATTTTGTTTTCACATTTTGTACCCGAGGATATTAAATCATTACTCGATCCTCTCATAGAAGACCCGCAAGTTCAAAAAATCTACTACCTCGAACAAAACGCTGCATATTTTCTGATACCTCCAGATCAGTTCATCGCGAAACTTCAATCAAAAATTAAGAAACAAGTCTCGAAGAGGGAATTTTTTCAGATAGTCGACCAAGGGCAGTTTGAAACAGGAGTGTTATACAAAATCTTTCCACGATTATAATCTAATTTTAAGAGTTTATTTTGATAAAAGCGTTTGGAATAAAAGCCGATACAAAAATTGTCTTGCCCGCTTGCCAGATTTGAATCCCCTCCTGCACAGCTTTTTTCACATCAACTTCTAATATGATTAATTCGCCCTTATGCCGTCGCCCTACAATTTCCGCATCCTTAAGCGAAGTAGTTAAATGCACTAGATTTCGTCCCATCGGCTTAAGTCCTTCCTGCTTTATTTTCTGGTACGCCCGCAGATTCGTTCCATGATATAAGAGTTCAGGTAAATCGGTCCGTGTAACTTCAATCTTGATATTCTTCAAGGAATGGCCGTATCTGGCACGGATCCTATCATTTCTTATTTCAAACCGCCCTTTTAAATCTAGAAAAATCAGCGCATCTATGACCTTTCGAGAGATCCAAGGGGAGTTTCGAACTGTTTTTAGAATAGTTATCAGATCCTCTATTGGAATTTGCGTAAACCCCTTAACATCCAGTTCAATACCGATGCGACTGGGATTATGACGTAAATTATAGCTGAGAAATTTACTTAAATTCCGACGTTGTTTTTCGGATAAAATAAATTTCCGTGGATGCTCGCAATTCTTAGGGTTAGGAGAATAGTCCTGACAGGTTTCACAATAATAGTAGTTCTCTATTGACATTGAAAATAAAAATCATTTGGGTTTTAATAAGGCTTCGATTAGAGTCTCAGCAGTCGAGTGTGTGGAAGGTAAAGTTAAACGATATAAATTTAAAGAGTGAGGGAGATGAAATGAAAACTATAAAAAGAGAGCGATCATAATCGATCTAATCTGTTTGTTATATCGTGATACTCATTACTAATGATCTTTGCAACACGATCTGCTTGAAGTCTATCTAATTCATAGTAAGCAGCGTTAAATTTTTCTGAGAGAGCTTTTGCAAATCCAAGATTGAATCTTGTTAAGTCAGTATCAATACAAATAAGAGGAATTTTATGATTCACAAATAAATCGCTTAAAATCTCTTGATCCTCCGAAAATGAATCATATAGGGGGACATTTTGTTTTCCATCAGATAGTAGAATAATTAAAGGAAGGAGACCTCTACAATTTTGTTCTGTAATAGCAATTTGCAGTGCCTTCTGGAGCCCCGCACTGAGAGGTGTTTTTCCACCAGTGGGAATAATTGAGAGGAATTCAGTAGCCAGTTCTATGCTATTGGTGGGGGGAAGAACGAGGCGGGCGTCATGCCCGGAGAATGTAATCAGGCTGATTTTATCTTTTCTGATATAAACTTCTTCTAATAGGCTGAAAATAGCTCCTTTTGCAGCAGACATTCGTTTATTTGCCGCCATTGATCCGCTGGTGTCGAGAACGAAGATAATAAGAACATTTGTTGGACTTCTTCTGACTTTTAATCGATAATGATTTGATTCAATACAGAAGTTCTCATGTTTTTTGATGGAATCGATTACTGCTGCGCGTAAGGTGGCATCCAATGCGAGGTCCTGTATTTTTTCCTTTTTTAAAGGCCGTCTAAATTTATAATAATGGCCATTTCTATTGTAACTTTTGCTGAAACTCTTCCGGCTCTTCGTTCTTTGGTGTAATTCTTGGATATTCCGCTTTAAAATTTCTTTACGTGCTTGATCTGTGATTCCATCTCCGATTTCGAATATTTGTTCTTCAACGAATTGCAGGTCATCGAGATTATGGTCACGTTTCAGATTCTCGAGATCTGTGGGAGTTATGGGGAATATCTCTGTGGGTTCCGTTTCTTCAGGGGGAATTTCCTCCGTCTCTGGTGTTTCAAGGTCTGCTTCATGTTGAGGTTCAATTGATTCAGGTTCTTGGGGGAGTGATTCCTCAGGGTTTTTTTCGGATTTAGGGTCATCGGAAAGCTCATTTGGAGGAGATTCTATTTGCGGAGGTGATTTAATATCAATCTCATCTTTTAATTTATCCAAATATTCGGTAAATTCTCCAGGATCAAACTTTCTTTGTTTAAAAGGGCCTTTTCGCAATCGATGGGGTAAGGATAAAATCATCGATTCCTTAATATCATTGTAGGTCACTAATTTTCTACCATTGAATGCAGCAAGTGTTTGGGCGGTTTTTGCGATGGTGATATCAGCGCGATGCCCATCCACACCAAATTCTATACAAACAAGGGAGATAAATTTGAAAAATTTTTCAGGGAGTACAACTTGATGAAGAATTTCCATAGCATGAATAATTTGATTTCTCAATTTTTCTTGTGTTTTCAAAAACTTTTGTTTAAATCCTTCCTGATCATTATCGAATTCTTGCCTAGATTTTATAATTTTAATCCGTTTCTCTAACTCTTGTTCACCCTTCACTTCGATGCATAGACCAAAGCGATCCAGTAGCTGAGGTCGAAGATCCCCCTCCTCTGGGTTCATAGTACCAATCAGAATGAATTTTGCCGGATGAAAGAAAGAGATATTTTCCCGTTCAATGATATTATATCCCATTGCTGCGGCATCTAGAAGTAGATCAGCTACATGGTTATCCA
>JAEOSY010000034.1 GCA_016840125.1 Candidatus Helarchaeota archaeon
AATTGCCGAAGATTTAAATGTTTCGGAAAAAACCTTGGAATCCTTTGAGCAGAGCAGAGAATACCGTATATCAAATATTTTCTCTAAATTATTCAGCAAAAACTACATTCAACGTATTGTGGGACACGATAAAGGCGTGGTCGAAGAGCAAGAATATCAGAACAGCTTGAAAAACCTTATTCTGGAAGTGGCACAAGAAGATAATTTAGTGATTATTGGGCGGGCAGCATATTTTTTCTTAAAAGATATGGAAAATTGCTATCATATTCGGTTGTTTGCCCCAACGGATTGGCGAAAGAAATATGCTGTGGAAATTCTGGGAACTCCTCGAAATAAGGTCCAAGCAATTATAGAAAAAAGGGACGTAACTGAACTTTGGTTCAATCGCTTAATTTGTGGAGATCACTTTGACGGCTATTCTCTGTTTCACTTGACTTTGAACATGACCTCTATTTCTTTTGAAAAAGCGATTGAGCTTGTGATGTCTATAGCCCAGCTGGGATAAGGAGAGATAAAGCAGGTAAATATCATAAAAGGATTTCGCTAAAATAAAAACAAAATTATTTTAAACAAGTGGAAGGTTTAATTCGTTATCAGCTTATATACAATTTCTTCAGCCTTGGCTGTATTCAGCAGGCTCATGTTTAAGACGATGTCATAAAGATCTGGATCATCATAGTCCTTTCTGTCAAAATAACCATAAAGATTAGCCCGTCTTTTAGCCATCCTTTTCACCATTTGAATAGCATTCTTTTTTGATACGCGGTAATTATTCTCAACTAATTCAATCCGATCTTTTTCTTTAGCAATAAGAAGTAAGTGGTAGGTATCATCGAAATCATTTAAAATATATTGTCCCCCTCTGCCAACAATAACGGCATTTCCATCCGTGCCAATCTTGGTTATAATTTGTTTTAGCAATTCTACATAATGAGATCCATCAATATAGCTCCCATTATCACTTAAAGGGCGTTCCATTAAACTTTTTTCAAAGGGATTCAGCCTGGAGATATACTCTTTCAATCGGTCAGCCGGTTCCTCGTCAACGATTCTTTTCCAATCGGGAGAAGCATACATCTCCACTGCAGCCCTATCGATGATGTCTTCATCAGCATAATAATACCCCAACGTATCAGCAATTCGTTTGCCCAATGTTTTCCCTGCGGCACCAAAGTGGCGGGATATGGTAATAACAGACATGGTTATTTCCTTTCAAAGGTCTTTAAGACTTCTTTATTCAAGTTGTTTCCTCGACGTCGATTGAGGAAATTTTCTTAACCCGCTCTCTTATATATCACAGATAGTAATAAATGCCAGAATTTTTTAGTTTGAAATCCTTGATTCTAGACCTGTGATTTCTGCTCCTATGTATGGCACTAAAAATTTTTTGATATCATTTTTTCAATAAGGGCAAATACATATGACAGCGTTTGTCCTATTGATTTTTTTAGATTAATGACGATTCTCCCCAAAAAACAAGGGCAAACATTTTTCCCATAACTTTATAAACCATTACTTCGGGACCGAATGGAAAATCTTCAATTGCACTTTTTTTATTGAGAAGATATGCACACAACTTTTCAAATTCCATAATATCTTTCCGGTTTATATATCCATGATCTGGTTAAGAATATGCTCTGCGGAGTGCATTTTGGAGTTAAATCCTTTTTTCATTTTAATTTTACTTCTATTCGTATTATGATGAGTTAATCATCTGTCAGCCTCCCCCCTCTTTTACATCAAATATCCTGCCCAATAAATACCACAATGTAAATATAACCATCTTAATTGTGAAATAATTTATCATTTGACATAAAAACCTCTTTATAATATTGGAATTAATATAGATTTTTCTTTGAAACCTGTTCTTTATCTCGATTCGATTTCCATACTGAAACACCCCTTGCTGTGCTGACTTCAATTTCCAATCGTTTCTTGTCGTCATTTATTAACCTTTTGGTTCGTGCTCTGATAAAGAGTCAAGGAGCTTACCTTGTCATCTTAGATTCACTACAACTCACTACCAAGATTTTAAATGAATCGAGTTTGTCGCAAATTAATGACTTACTGAAGGTGATTCATGAACAACAAAGATCTGATATTGGCCATCGATAACGGAACCCAGAGTTTAAAGGCGCTGCTGTTCAACCTCGAAGGAAAACTAATGGCAAAGCAGCAAGTGTCATTTACACCCTACTATTCCGATCAGCCGGGATGGGCAGAACAGGATCCCGAGGTTTTCTGGAAAGCGCTCTGTCAGGCCTGCCAACGTCTATGGCAAGAAAACAAGAACGATAAGGAGCGCATTGCCGGAATAGCCCTCACCACTCAGCGGGGAACGTTTGTAAATGTAGATAATGAAGGAAAGCCGTTGCGTCCCGCTATTCTTTGGCTCGATCAGCGCAAAACCCTCGGCCAACTTCCACTGGGTGGACTGTGGGGGGCTCTTTTCAAGATAGCTCGTTTAAGTGATACAATTAATTATTTTAAGGCTGAAGCTGAAATAAACTGGATACGAACCTATCAACCGGATCTGTGGGAAGACACTTATAAGTATCTGCTGCTTTCCGGTTATCTGACATACCGGCTCACCGGTTTGTTTGCCGATTCCATTGGCTGCCAGGTTGGATATATCCCTTTTGACTATAAAAACCTGCGCTGGGCTCCTGATTGGAATTGGAAGTGGCAGTGTCTGCACATTGACCGTGAGATGCTGCCTGATCTTGTACCACCCGGTAAAGTTCTTGGAAATATTACCCGTGTTGCCGCTGAGGATACGGGCATCCCTGAAGGGCTGCCTCTAATAGCTGCTGCAGCCGATAAGGCTTGTGAGGTGATCGGATCA
>JAEOSY010000401.1 GCA_016840125.1 Candidatus Helarchaeota archaeon
GATGTTTATTTGTGCCGGTTTGGACATAGTAAATAGCATGTTTATTCTGATTGCACGGTTTTTTTTCAGAATCCGACCACTTTCAAAGTAATTAATACAACTATGGCCGTTTCCCAGGATGTAACTGAAATTCTACACGAGCAAACCAAAACTTAAGCCAAATCACAATGGGGACTACATCCTACAAAGAATTGCGTTGGTTATGTCGAGGACTAAGTGGTCTAATCATTGCATTTTGACCAACAACGAAATAATACAATTAACCATATTAGGAGCAGGTCTGATTGGGCTTGGACTTGCATGGAAGTGGGAACTAATTGGAGGCATCATCACACTGGTTTGTTTCGTTGTGTTAGCTGGCATTAATCCTACCGTACTTCAAGGAGGCCCCTTCATGTTTATAATGCCGGGTACCGCCATATTATTTATTGTACTTTGGGAAATAAACAGGAAAACAATTGTAAAGAATCAATGAATCAGTACAAATAATATAAAAGACTATCATCTATATACGTCTTTCCTGTGGCCAACCTTTATAACCAGGATAACCAGTATATCATCCTCAACGGAATATACAATCCGGTATCTCCCCTGCCGTATGCGATACTTTTCATCAAATGACAGTTTCTCACAACCGGGAGGCCGTGGATTCGATGAAAGGCTACGAATCTTATCAATGATTCTGGATACATCCCTTTTAGGGATCTTCTGAAGTTCCTTTACAGCTGTGGGTTTAATGTAGATTTTATATTTTCCCACTCGACCTCAATTCTTTCAGGACATATTCAAAATCCAAATTGGGTTCGTTAAGGCGGCTCTCAAATGCTTCAAGATCTTCAAAGTCCTCGGCGAGGGCGTTCCGTATAGCCTCATTAACCAGATCCGATATTGATCTTGACACCTGAACAGCTTTAATTTTCAGCGCTCTGTGGATCTTTGGATCAAGGTAAACAGTAGCACGTTTCATTTCAGGTTCCATATGTGCAAATATACAGAATAATGTTAAAACGCTAAGACGCTAATGAGATACTGATGGTGCAAATTAACTGCACCCCAACGAGGGTCACCCGATTTACTCCGTATTTCATGATGCTTAAGATTTGGTTACAGGGATTAATGTGATGAGGGGTGGGGATAACAATTAAGTGAGTGTAAATCTTTCAGGATCTTGTCGGGTATCATAGATTCTAAGAATTTCTATATGTTCCCTTTTATTTCGATAGAAAAGTGAATTATGCTTAGTAATCACACATTTCCTGATATTCAGCTTCTTATGAATTAAGGGAAACTGATGTGGATTAAGCGAGATTTGTATTACGAGCACTTCAATAATATCCAGAAATTTCAGAGCAACGGAGTTATCCCACTCATTGGCCAGGTAATCTAAAATATTTCCAAGATCTTTAACAGATTTTTGGGACCAAATAATCTGTTTAGGCATCCGAAAGTTTCTTACGATACTTTGATATCACGTTCTCATGTACGACTCCCCTCACCTCTTTTAATTCGGTGATCGCTTCGGTTATTCCATTCTTCTCTGTTGCAGTAAGTTTTTCCCATTCCGCCAAATCACTTTCGCTACGGTTTAAATTCTGTAAATAACCATAAACCATCTGAAGTTTCCTCTTTCCCAAGGAATCGATCTCTCTGATAATCTTCAATTTTAATTCTGATGAGTCCATAAGATACCTTTCTCCAAAAGTAAAAAAAGTTGATGATAATAGTGTTGAAATCAATAAGATTCTCTCATTTAGCAAGATACATATAGTTCAAACGCAATAATTTGGTAAAGAGGATGAACAGAATTATGCTACGAATAAATAAGCATATTGGTGCCATTCAGTGCACCTTACCTCCTCCCCTTCTTCGTTGCGTCAGACCTCATTGGTCGCCGGTGGAAGGTTGGCCACAAAGACCTCCCCGTCCCGTTCCGATACCCTGGGAACCTCACCCGCGTTCCACACGAGGATCACGCTGTTTACACAGTATTTCATGATTCTCAAGATTTGGTTGCTGGGGTTAATGTGATGAGGGGTTGGGAGTTCGGCTACAAATAGGTAAATATTTGACTACTATTGACTAAATCTCATATTTCCATTAACTTACATAAAGTTCCTCAAGGACGGCTCCTATAAAAACATCAGTAATTATGAAGTACTCCGTTTTATTGGCACAGATTATTCTAAGTTGTTATTCGGCCACATGTCAGACACCAAAAAGAGCAGAAACTGTACCAGTCAATGAGACTTCAATTTATTATGAAGTCTGGGGCGAAGGAGATCCTTTATTCCTTCTACACGGGTATACAGTTTCGTCAAAATACTGGTTATCTTACATTCCAGAGTTCTCCAGCGATTTTGAAGTATACTTAATTGACCTGAGAGGACATGGAAAGTCGGAAAAATTTAAGGAAGACCTGGACCTAAAATTAATCGCTGAGGATGTGAATGAACTGGCAAAATATTTGGGGCTTGAAAAGATTAATGCCATTGGGCACAGTTACGGGGGTGATGTTTTGTTTCA
>JAEOSY010000402.1 GCA_016840125.1 Candidatus Helarchaeota archaeon
AAACAAGAGAACAGATGCTGGAAACAATAGACTATGCAAAGTCTCTAAATGCAGATTGGTGTGATTTTTTTCTTGCTATACCTTTGATTGGATCAGAGATGTTCGATCAATTTTTAAACATGGGATATATCAAAAAGGATGAACAAATTTGGTCAAACGCGTATGTTTTGGGAAGGAGTTTTGATACAAAAGAGATTTCTGCTGAGGAGATAAAAGACCTGGCGTACAAGGCTAATCTTGAGTGTAATTTCATCAATAATACCAATATAAAAAGCGAAAAATATGAAAAAGCTATTTTAATATTTAAAGATATTGCCACTCGATACCCTTTTCATATCGTCGCATGGTATTCTATGATGGAATGCTATGAAAAACTTGGAAACTTAAAGAAATCTGCAGAAATCAGGGTGAAAATTAAGGAATTAATAAGCACAAATTCTTTGTCGATTGATATGTATAATAAATATGGTGATTTAATGATAAATATAAAGTTATAAGTTCGTATCTTTTTTGCTGATTTTTTATACTGATTTTTTAACTTATTGAGGCACAACTTCAAAGCAAAATCTTCATTTCAGCTGAATTCCCACAACTTTCTCTTTTGCGTAACTAGATAGTATAGAAATTTCCTCTTTTACCAACATTCAAACTCCCTTCCTTCAAGGGTAATGGTAGGGAGGTGATATTGATTTGATTAATTTAATATCATGTTAATCCTGTCTAATTTAAAGAATGAACGATGACGGAAGAACGTTTGACAGAGCCCAAGCGACGCCCGCGCATCCTCATTCTCGCATATGCTTGCAACCCGTATATTGGTTCAGAGGGAGGTGCCGGCTGGGCCATGGTGATGGCTATCGCCCAGATAGCTGATGTGGTGGTCATGGTTCCCCCCCGGGAATGGACTTCAATTAAGAAGTGGATGGCGGAGCACCGAAACGACAATTTGCGTTTCGTCTTGGTGCCGCACCTTAAAAAAGACTATCCATTAATCAGATTTTTGGAGAAAATTGAAAGGAAGACCGAGTTCCTTAGTTATTTTGAGTGGCTCCGCAGTGCCAAACGAACCGCTCTTCGGTTAGAGGCAGAGGCACCATTCGATGCTACTGTCCACGCTTCCTTCGGATGCTACTGGCTTCCTACCCCGCTTTGCCACCTCAAAGCCCCCGTACTGTGGGGACCAGTAGGTGGCGCTATGCGTACCCCATGGCAGCTTTGGACTTATCTTGGTTTTTTGGGCTTTTTTTATGAGTGGAAAAAGATCGTGATCCTCAAACTGGCCTCCTGGCTACCAGTCACCCGTCGGACCTGGCGGCAGGTTACCATTCGGATAGCGGAGACTGAGAATACGCGCGATGTATTCCCCGCAGCTTTAAGGCGTGATACGCGGGTGATCAGTCGAGGGCCTCTGGCTTCCGTGCCCGACTTGGAGTCGCGCCCACGGAAGTCTTATCTCCTTTTCCCTTCATATTTAGAGCCACGTAAAGGACCACGCCTTGCGCTCAGAGCCCTGGCGTACACCCCCTCCTCAGTGCGACTTGTTTTTGTCTCAGACGGGTATGAACTAGAAGCGCTGAAGCGCCTGGCACGGCGATTAAATGTGGAGGATCGGGTGGATTTTCTCGGTCGGATCCCACGGCAAGACATGTTCAAGATGATGGCCGAGACAGCTGGAGTCGTTTTTACCGGATTACGAGAAGGGGGCTGCATGGCTATAGTCGAATCGATGCTTATTGGTGCTCCAGTAATTGTACTTGGGATAGGCGGTACCCTCGAATTAGCTCGTTTGAATACTGATCCCTCAAGGATTCGAATCATCGAACCAACTTCGGCGACCGAGACGGCCCGGCGATTGGGAGAAGCTATGGCCGAGTTCAGCACCAACCCGCCACAGGCTACTGGCTGTTACCTTGACTATGAGCCGACTGTCCGGAACTTGCACAGAGCTGTGCAAGATGTCATAGTCGCTAAAGTTTAGTGAGGCGCGAAGATGTGGGGGGATGATTGCCAGAGTTATAAGGCTGCGCTTTGTTTCACACACTATACGTGTAGCTACAAATCCAGATGCCCTTCCGGGACAACGAAAACCAAAATTAGCGAAAAAATTCATTATTACAACGGACAATTGATTTGAGTATGATTTTCTAACAAAGGTAATATTGTTTATAACTAAACGAAAGGGAAAAGAAGAAAATGAAAATCGCAATCCTAGCAGGAGGTTTTGGGACACGGCTTGCGCAAGAAACAGAAATAAAGCCTAAACCCATGATTGAGATAGGAGGTAAGCCAATTCTTTGGCATATTATAAAGATTTATGCACATTACGGGTACAAAGACTTTATAATTGCCTTGGGTTACAAAGGCGAAGTTATAAAAAAATACATGATAGATTACTGTTCATTATCCGGTAATCTAACAGTGAGTTTAAAAAACGGTAATATCAAACAACATCAAAGTAATAATTTGGATTGGAATGTAGAATTAATAGA
>JAEOSY010000403.1 GCA_016840125.1 Candidatus Helarchaeota archaeon
AACACCAATGCCTTGGGCGTCATTGTTGACCAAAGGAAATGGGATGGAGTAGAAAAAAAAGAGTATTTCGCCCCATATACGCTCCCTGCGCAGTTCCACTTCGAATATTATAATGGGTTGTCGCGTGCTGAACCCCATTCACCCCACTTTTTTGGGAGGCGGAGAATTTACACGCTCGAGAATCTTCTACTTATGGACATATTGAATCCTACCTCTGAGCAACTTGAGGAATTTCAACACGTAATAAGAGGAACCAGAGAGTTTCAGTTTGGCGGCAAGGAATCAGATGGAAATGGTATATGCCGTTATAAATCCGCTCAAATATTTGATTATGATTACCCTGAACAAGCATCAAATGATTTTATTATCGAATTTACTAGCGATCTAATTCCGCGAAAAAGAATTACCACTGAGGGTCTTGTACAACTACTTCAATCGCGAATTCCGGGACCACTCCCCTCGGATTACCGACTGATCGCAAAATCACGTGCAGAATTTGAAGATAAAAAATATTATATTAAGAAAGGGATGGAGTTCCAAGTCATCCCCCAGATGTTCATGATGCATTTTCAAACAAACTATCCTGAATATAATAAAAACTTAGTGGAGTTAGGATTACAGGGGATCGGACAGCTTCGGAGCGCAGGCATGGGGAAATTCCGATTACGAGATCCCGCAGCATCTCCAATACAACATCATGGGACCTATATCCCAGCGGTGGCAGACTTTTCTGATGACGAAAAACAATTCCTCAAGGCAACCCTCCTCCATGATCTCATTCCTAAGGTAGGGGGGATCGAGTTTTTAAACGACTATTATAATCGAACTCGTAATTTGAGTGGGTTGTTATTGAAACTCCATTATAACTGGCACGAACTTCGCGAATCAACGAGCATTACTCTACGAGAATTTCTCAAACGCATAAGGGCTCAACATAATAATAGGATTTCTTCCCTCTATTACAAATTAGCGCTTGCGGATCAACTGGCAGCTAGCATGACCCGAGTGAGGCGCGTCCCTACCTACTCGCGGTACCTCGCAGGACACGATATGACCAAAAAAATTGATTTGTTAGGAATAACTCAAATGCTACTCCCGATCGAATCTCCTTTCAAGCTCTGGAAGCTCGTTTTAAAGTCCCCCGAACTTGCCATGCTAAATGAATCCTTAAAGTACGGGGATCAACCCCTCTCTACGCATTTATTACTAAGTATGAATTTCGGGTCGCATTTAATCGGGCACCATATGGCCTATATAATGGCATCTATCGTGCCAAAAAGTGAGAAGAAATTCATTGAAAGATATTGGTATAAAATTTTTAATATTATTCAAGATAAGGAAGTGAAAATTTATGTAATTGAGGAAAAGATTCCAGAATATCCTGGTGCATTGGTAAAGAAAATTGTAGTGAAATCGATTCGTCCGGAGACCGGTTGGCTCCGCACGCAGTAACGAGCTGTAGATGATCAATATTATAAATGTAAGTTTAAAAAAATGTGGGGTAACTCGGCTTAACTGGCACTATTCGTTCGTTACTCATCTACACCTCCCAACCGTCAAAGGATCTCTATCTATAAAGGGGAGTTAAAGGTTGGGAGGATGATCTTAATTAAAAATAATTGTTATAGAAAGTTTATTTTTTAGCAACCCGCGGGAGCGGTATTGATGCCCAGAATGATGGGTTTTGGATGGAATTGGCGGGTCGCTTTGTAATGGACCTAAGATAGGTATGTCCTTAACTGTGTGGTTTAGCTCACTTTTATAGCTAAAGAATAAATTTCCTTATTATATACTGATAGATCTGTTATAATTTATTTATCTGATATTTCTAAAATAGTAGTATGTACAAAGAAATTTGTAGGGATTTTGATGGCTAAAGGTTATGATTTTGAAAAAGAAGTAAGCAGACTTCTGAAATCAGATTATAAGATAAAAATTAATTATTTTGCAAAATCAAAAGGTAAGCAGAAAGAAATTGATATCGTAGCTACAAGGAAATTACCGGGATTAGGTAAAATTCATTTTTTAATTGAATGCAAGGCCTATAGAGTTGGAGAAAACATAGTTAAAGACTATAATACAAAAATCGCTGAGATTCGGGAAGCTAGCGATCCATATTCAGAAGGTAAGCCAGTCATTATCAGCTCGGTAGGGTTTACGAAGCCTGCAAAAGATATAGCTATAAAATTTGGGATAATCTTAAAACAAATTCAAGGAGTTCAGGAACAAATCCCAATTCCAAAATCGTTAGAGTTGCATTTAGCAAAGCTCCAAACTGCCTATCGTCATTTAATGGAACTTGAGACTCCTATTATTCTCTTTGATGATTTTGAATTTATAATTACGAAATCAAAACGAAATCATAAAATCCGGGGTGTAGGGGAGTTAGATTATTATATGGAGGGAAAGGGAAAAAAGAAGAGAATGATTCTTGGTTTTGGTAAATATATTGGTAGGTTAAATCAACCCGTAGCTAAAGATTTGATCCAATCAATAGAGAAACACGTAAGCTCTGAGCAAGAAAAAGGGAAAAAAATAGAATATGTAACAATTGGGCTTTTTACAAAAGCTTTAACTGAAAATGAACGCGGCTTTTTCAATAAAATTAAAAATTATACAAAATTTGAAGTTGCAGTAATTGATGAAAATATAAAAAAATTCGGAAATCTAAATGCAAAATGGGTTTTTGACGTCCTAAAATAGGTTTTTTTATAGGTTTGAAACGATTTCGATTATAAAACTTGAAAACACCACAGTAAATGTATCTATTTCTTCAAAGGAAGCGTTACCCTTCTCAAAATACAGAACTTTTTTTTTAATGATGATCTTCCTGACCTTCTACCACGTGCTCAATATCCTCTTTGTGACCCAAAGAAAGTGTTCAGCCCCTTAGAACGACCAATTATTCCTCCAACCTTTTCGAAAATTGATTTAATGGACGCTCTCTTTATAAAAACGTTGTTTCAAAATGCTATCGAATGTTTGAAATCAGCAGAGAGAGTATATTTTTGTTGCTATTCTATTCCAGAAGCAGATATGGACTTTAAGTATATAATTAAACAGGTCGAGAGCGATAGGAAGGAATTTCGAGAGGTTTATCTCTGTAATTCAAAAATTGGTGATGAAGAATTAAATCGAATTACTAATCTCTTTAAAAATAAAGATCATATTCACAATACTGATCTAGCATTTGAACAATTTGTAGAAATGCCCCATTCTGAATTTTTGAAAAAATTTAAAACTTAGGGCTCATCTTAACTAGCGGTTTAAACACTTGTATACCTTAATTTAACTATTGTTAATGATAGACCTAAAACTCCGAAGTCGACCTCATCAATTTCCCTTTCTATCATCCCAAACCTATCGTCATGGTTGTAATGAAGTGGATTAACTATAATTTTTTGTGCAATTATTTTTTATATAATTCATCCTAATTTGTTTTTTAATGAATAAGTTGTGTGATGTTTATGGAAGAGCCAATATTGAATAGGTTTGAACAATTTCTTGATCGCGTAATTGGATCGAGCCGGCTTGAACTGGAAGGAGGAAAGCTGTCCAAGGCGTTCCTGAATGAGTCCCAGAGGAGCAGTTTTATCCTGAATGAATTTTATGATGCATTTAAACCTCGGTGGAATTTCTGGAAAAGGAAGAAAGGTTCGCATCAAATATCGCCATTTATTGAGGACCAAGGGAAGTATATATTGAAAATATGGCTAACCTTTGTTTTTCCATTTAATTATCAACGGGTGGTAGTTGATGCAGAAAAGGGTGGTTCCTTGGTAGATGCGAATGGGAAAGTAGGTTATGCTTACACTCCTCAGGAAAGGCAAGTAATGAAGAACATATGTGAAAAATACCAAGTAGATCTGCCAGAGCGGGAGGTTGCCCGAATCCTCATTACAAATGCTATCAAATCACTAGACCCATCTATCTCGAAAATCCTTGAGACCAGTTATCGCCTGTTTATAGATAAAATTGATTTCTTTGAGAAGGATGAAGCACTGGCAATTAAAGTAGCATTCGTCGGCAGAATAGGCTGAAATTAAGAAAATCTGTCTTGAATTGCATGTAGTAAATGTGTGAAAGACAGGATTAAGGTTGTAATCAGAAATGAAGGTGAATTGGGGGAAAGTACCACTGGAGATTCCTTGTCCAGTCTGTCAAAGTAAGAGAGAGAGCTACGATAATTTGCGCGAGGACGAATGGAAGTTTATAGACCAAAAAGGTCCTGATCCCTTACAGGATTATCATAAATGCCCACAGTGTGAGCAGATGTGGGCCATCTTAAAACCTCATAGGGATGAATGATGTTTTATCCCACTTTTAAAGCCTGAAGAAATCGTAAAGGAAGTAGATTAAGATCAATGACTTAACAAAATTGAAAATACTTAAAATAGCCTTTGTTTTGTTTTTTGGCTTTCTTTTTATTTACATGCTCGATTATTGGTTTTTTTATGATTTATTTACACCTTCTCTTCCCTTAATATTTAATATCTTCTTGCTTTTTTTAACCACTATTGGGTGTGTGGTAGTTTTTGTCGTATTTGGGATTATTTTCTTCAAAGTCAAAAGAGAAATCAGGGAAGATTTTGAAAGCTTCATCGATAGATTCTTCATAAAAACATTAAGCATTATCTTAGCAGTCATAATAATAGGAGTTATAATTGGAAATTTCCCTGAATCAATTTGGTTTTTTCCAATCTACTTTTTTTCAATTGGGCTACCCATACAAGTCTCAGTTTTTGTGGCTATATGTATAAAAATATCGAAATTCGAATATTCACAGCAAAATTAACTAATTGGTATTAAATGAAAAGTTCGAATAATTGAGATGCATTTATAATATCCAACAATAGAGAAGAGATTTTTGTAGAGGTCTATTATTCATTATACCGATGTAAATTATTCTATCACTTAAATAGAAAGGTTTTTGACAGAAGAAATTCTTAATTATGATATGAAAATCCCAATCCTTTCCAAATTGAATGATAAGATAAATACAATTCAATGTGATCTTAATTCCTTGGGAAGTAATCTGGTAGGTGTTCTTGAAACCGCAAATGAAAATATCACGGGCTCTTTATCAAAATCCACGGAGGATATCAAAAAGACTTCTGAAACTATTTCCGTTAGTGCAGACTCTATGTCAACAGCTCTAACAGAAACCACTCAAGACATAAAGGAAACAGCGGAAATTATTGCTAAAAGTGCAGATTCGATAGCCCATGCCGTGGAGAATTTTACTTCATCCACAACAAATACCATAAATCAATTTGAGCGGGCAATCGAAAAAAGTGTAACCCGCTTGGTGGCAACAATCGAGGATTTCAAAAATGAAGTTGTACAGGGAGGCGTAAAGGTAAATATGGCTAGAAGCGCCAGTTCATTGGTTCCGAGACCTGTTGAAGGTGGGATAATGCAAGGAATTACCAGTGGTATTCGGGATATGATTATTCCGAAACGTAAAATGAAAGAGGAAAAGGAATAATCATAAAAAATAGAAAAAAAAGTCAGAATTATATAATCAAATAGATTTTTGAAAATTAACAGTTTTGGCTCAGTTTGAGAGGAACTCCATCATACATTAGCATAGTTAGCTTTAGTCATCTTCTAAAAAACAATCATCGCCAGAGTAATGGAGGTCATCGTGTCAACTCAAACTGGATCTTTGATATTTTACACTGAAAAAGTTGGAGACTATTTAAAGTTTTTGGAAGTATTACTCTTTATTCTTATAAATATCAAACAAATCAAATTTTAAACTATTTTTCACGCCATTTCCAATATATGCGCTCATAAAAGCTGTTTTCGCACGTTCAATAGGACCGAATAGAATAAAATCTGAGTAGAGACAAAGAAGTGCGATTAAACTTGAATCCCGCACTTCTTTCGTAGTCATTTCTTTATCAAACTTGGCGAGATAATAGGAGATGTTTGCAGGACCGCAACCACATGGCAATCCAAATATATTTTTGAACATAATATTTGTTTCAATCACATCTCCAACGCTATCGAAAGTCGTAATTACATTATCCACGAGCATTTGGGTGATACCTGCTTGCTCTGCTTGTTTAAGGAGAGATGGATATTTCTTCGATCCCTCGGTCATAACAATAAACCGCTTGCTAGAGGAGCTGTCGGCGATATCGTAACCAAAAAGAATTGATGTTTTGATGCCAGCATCTTTTATCGCGTGTAACTCCGTCTCCGTATTTTTCCAGATGGAATCATAAATAATTCGATCTGGTACTCCAAGGTCTTTGATATGCTGGAGACCTCGTAACCGTGCATCATAAATCCCATCTAATATTATGGGACCATCAAATTCATCCAGTGTAAAATCGAGAAATTTCACTATTGCGGTCGGAGTTTCGGCAACAACATCAAGCACACTTGGAATATGATATTTTCGTGAGAGAGCCATGAAATCCTTTATATAACGTTCCGCTTTCCCGCGGTCAAATTCTCCTTTCTCGGGATCTGAAACTATATGATGTCCTGAATAAAATATACTGCCAATTAAGACTGTGGGGTTTTCCCCTTGTGCCCCACCAAAGGAAACACCATCAATGTTATATGTTTTTAGATCGACCATCGTACATCAAGTTAATACTAAAAAATAGGCTTATTAGAATTGTTATCAGTCGAATTCGTTGTTAAAACTTAGGTTTGGTTAAAACAATTATGGCATAACACCTTTTCGCCTAGGCGTTTCAATCGAATCTGGGATTGGCGGAGGGGTGAGTTACAAAAGGAACATGTTTCAACACGACGATGTTGACGGATGTTGTTTTCAATTGGTGTGGAATTTGGCATTGTTTGGCCAATGTGAATGGAACTTGAGGTGAGAGCTGATTCTATTGGGGGAAGTACAACCGATGCTGGGCTGGAGGGAAATCTTGCTTCGATTGGAGGTTGCCCAACCGGTGCTGGGCTGGAGGGAAGCGCGGCGTCTATTAGAGGCAGATTAGTTTGAGGGGATTCTAATGGAACTGCTGGTTCCATGGGCGAGTATCTTTGGGGTTCTGGGGGTGGGGTGCCTTTAAACTCTTCTTCAGGTCCCATAAAGGAGATTTGTAACTGGTCTGGTTTAGCTTCAAAAATGTTTTCGAGGAGTCTTTTGAAGGGTACATTAATATTGAAAGATATTTTGGCTGAGGTTTCCTCAAAGCCAATTAGATTGTTTGTTTGGACATAATCCTTTACCTTTTCAATATCAAATTGGGGATGATATTTCATATCGGCCTTAGTTGATATCAAGAAAATAGGTACAGTTGGCTCAATCTTGCGAAGTTCACTTATCCAAAAATCCAAATGTAAAAAGGATTCATATCTCATGCGATCATAGGCGATAATTGCGCCGTTTGCGCCTCCAACAAAAGTTGGAATGAGAAATTTAAATTGATCTTGCCCACTTAAATCCCATATCTGGAGCACAGTCCTTTGACCATTAACATACACTTCCTTCGCGTGAATGTCAATACCAATAGTCATGATTTGATCCACGTAGGGACTATCGCAAAAAACTTTTGCAAGGGTCGTTTTCCCGACGGCCCCATCCCCAAGTATAACGAATTTTAGGACTTTAGCGTTCTTTATCATTAAAATTCCCTCATATTTTTTAGATTGTCCAATAAAAGTAAAAACGACAAAAAAACTCACTAAATTAGGTTTCTTTTCTTTAGAAAAGTACTTTACTAGGGGTTTATAAAAATATCTGCTAAAAAAGAGAAGAATATACTAGAATACTTCTCCACATTCCACACCCATATGAAATTTTAATTGTAGAGCACTTCTCCATATTACTCACTAATGAGTTATTATTGTATATCTCACATTTTTTTCGCTTTCAAATTGCGAGAATTTCCGATACCAATTTTTTAATCATCATTCTTATGTCAGATTAAAACAATTCTGACAGAGAACTTTTTTCCCTGACTGCTTCAACTTAATTTGAGATTTTCGAAGGGGATTACTACAAAAATTACAGGTGATAGAAGGGTTTACTACTCTGGGGTTCTCCATAACTAGAGGAGTTGCTTGTTCGGAAGATGCTTGAGGTTGTTGGCTAGCTTTATTTTCGGCAGATGGAGCGGGTGTGTCGATAGGGGAAGTTTTAGAAGATTCGGTAGCTAATAGTGGTTTAAATTCTTCGCCCGGACCTAAAAAAGTAATAGCGCTTGTATCAGGTTCAAGGTTGTATAGGTGCTCCAGAAGCCGTTGAAATGGAAGATTTACATTCTGGGAGAGTTTGGCAGAGGTCTCCACAAAAGCGATTAAACTATTTTTCTTTACGTACTCCAAAGCCATCTCGGGATTAATGCTGGGATGATATTGTTGATCGCCCTTAGTAGAGATTAAAATAATTGGTGCCTTAGATGCATGTGTGTGGATTTCTTTTAACCAATCATCTAAATGATCAAAGGTCGTTAGACGAGTACGGTCAAAGGCAAGAATCACCGCTCTTGCCCCATTAACAAAATCCGGAATCATGAATTTAAACTGTTCTTGACCAGATATGTCCCAAATTTGGAGAATAGTTTGTTTTCCATTAACAACAACTTCTTTTGCATGAATATCTATCCCAATTGTCATGATCTGGTCCACATAGGGATTGTTACAAAAGACCTTGGTTAGAGTTGTTTTTCCTACAGCTCCGTCTCCAATGATGACAATCTTGAATACCATTGCGTCCCGCATCATCTAATTAACCTTCGATTATGTTAATGGGAAGTCTGCATTTCTATTATCTGTATTGTCCTTCTGAGAGATCTTTATCTCTTGGTTTTTAAGTTTAATTCTCAATTATAGAGATGATTTAAATTAGAGTGATTTAAATTCGTAGGCAATTATTCCGAATTACTTTAAAAAAGCAGGCTTCAAAAAGGGGGGGACGGTATTAATAATTATGGAAATAATAAAAATTTATTAATGCTTGGAGTAATGGGAAGCTAATACCCATTTGTTGAATTTCAGGTAACTTTCTAGCAATGATGGGGTATAGATGTGGAATAATTCTGTTCAAAGGCTTATCTCCAACGACATCATAGCCCGCATTTACAACGCTAACGAATATTTCATGTAGATATGTCTTTAATTCATCAATCTCGATTTTTTCTAAATTAATAAATTCAAAATTGATTTTCATTGGTTGGATTTCAAGGTTATTCATTTCTTCACAATTGACTACTAATCGCTTGATATCCTTAGAGATATGAACGGTAAAATCCACATTTAATAATTTTGAGAACGCTGAAACCTTTTCGATAAAGGTATTGATCAGAGAGTTATATAACTCCAAGAAAAGGTGTTTTTGTTGAAGTTTTTCTATTCTTATGGCGTTGAATTTATGTATTATTTCCTTTAGTGTAGGATCAAAAGATTGAAATTGGTCGCTCTGTCCAGCTTTTATTATTTCCTCAATAAAATTCAACCAAGGAACCTCCTCAAATTGCCTGAAGAAGCCTTCTCTAATCTTTTTCAACAAATTTTTCAACAAGGTATCAGAGTCAACTGGATCCGCGGCCACTGCAAAAATGATACCACAGAAATGTTCATAGAAGAATTTGTAGTCACCCATAAGAATTGAATCTACACCTTTTTGGTTAAATTCAGTTTCAGCCATCACATTTATAGCGCTCATAAAGCCAGAAAATAAATAATCATCAAGTTCAGTTCTCTTATTATCAAAAGCATAATCCGAATGATATAATAACATCCCACTCTTCTTTGCAAGAATCCATACCTCATGGATACTCGTGTTATTTTCCCCCTAGTACGTTTGATTCTTCAGTTTGAAAGTGCAACATCGTTTAGGAAGCCACCTCTGAATCGTAAAGAAATTCCAATTGTTTCATGGCAATTTCATGAGTTATCATCTCAGATTCTAACTGCTTAGCTACCGTATTGACTAAATATTTTGGGGTAAATTTCTTTATTCTGATATCAGTCAAGAGGAAATAGTAGGTTTCAGATTTAACTTTTAATTCTATGACAAACCCTTTCTGGAGTAGTTCTCTTATAGCTCCATTCTGTTCGGATTGTGAAAGATCTTCCGCTGTTTTCGGTTCCAGAACAAGCTCAAATAAGATTTCCATGAATTTTAAAGTGCTACGAAATTCTAAACACTGGCGTATTTCCTCGATCTGGGCTTCTTTTCCTGATAAATATCTTTGCTTGTAATCGAGTAATACTCTATTCAGACTCTTTTGATAAATTTCTCTTACTTGCTTAAATTTCGAATCAGTTTCTATAATCTTTGTAATTATTTTGGAAGGCACTCTAAATACAGAAAAATCTTTCACAAGAAAATAACACACTTGGAAACTATCTTTGAGCCAGCTACTTTTTACTATTTCGGTTTTAATCAACGGAAGCATTAGCATATTAAATTCTTCTTCTCGGAAGTCGCTTTCATTCTTCAATATCTCAATCAAATCTTCCTCCAATTTAGGCCCCTCTGTCAATATATTGAAAATCTTTAATCGCAGAGGTTCTGAGTAGATTGAGGCTATTGCATCGATTTCCGACATTCGTATTAGTTTTTGATATTGTTTCTCCTTCGTTTGTGCGATCTTTAAATCTTTATAAACGATAGCATCCCGAACAGATAGATTTTGGTCTAAGAATAGCATTAGAGCATGTTCAGGGTCACCATGGATATCAATATATTCAAATGGGTAAAATTCACGGTCTTTTGCGATGTCATCGGGAACATCAATTTCAATAGTTTTCTTACACATAGAGCAATTAGCCATTATTTTTATAATTTTTACCATAAAACATTCCTCACATCTTTTCCTTCCTAATTTGTTTATTATTTATTTTAAACATGGAAAATTCCTCTTCGAGAAGCTTTTTTAGCAATTCATCCCGTTTTGGTTCGTCTATTTGTTCAAGTTTCCCTTTTTTGACAAGTTGAGTTTTGGATTTTTGAATTATTCGCTGAAATTTAGTCAGATTAAGATATCTATTTTTTATAAATACCCCCAAGAGTACTCCGCTAATCGCTACCACTGCAATTACTAGTATCCAAATGATTAGTGAATAGTCAGGCTCTTCGGTTGGAACTACAATATTTAAAGTGAGGGTGACGTCATCACCATGTGGATTGGACACTGCAATCTCTATTTGGTGGGGAATTGTGGATGGGGGTAGATTTAACGCGTTCAAAAATAAGAGATATGAGCCATTTGGTTGTAATGTCAATTCGCCTGACTGTGATTGGTAAGAATATGTTACTTTGAGATCTATTCTTGTGACATTATGACTGCTATCATAGATTGTGAGGTAGGCATTATTAGCAATTCCTTCTTGATACTGAATATTAGTTGTATTCATACGGATCTCAAGGGCTAATGACAGAATTGTAAAAATATTGTCTTTAATCTGAAGTTTAAAATTAGCTTTTGAACCCATAACTTGTGTAAAATAGCTTTTTGCAGTCAGGGTAGAGGTGTTGATTGTGAAATAATAAACAGAACCGTTCCATAGGAAATCACCAGTAATATCACCGATTAGAGTAAGCGTGGCATTGAGGATTGGTTGCCCCTTAGCACTATACTCACAAGTCAAGTTAACTATATCACCTTTAATGAATTCAATTGGTGCAGGATTAAGGATCAATAATTCTGACTCTATGGGTTTTACAATTACATTAATGACTTGAAGCGCAGTTTCATATGCAGGGTGTTCCATTTGAATTAATGCAGTGTAGGTATCTATAAAGAGCCCGGTCGTGTTAAAAATTACAATAAATTCATCCCCTACTGGCGTTATATTATAAGCGGAACCCCACGTGACAGTACAAGTCGCGTTACCAATTAAATTAGTAGTGGCTTCTTCTGTGTAGTTTACCATTATAGTAAACTGATCTCTATATTCAACCTCTAACAAAGAGATATTCACTCCGATCTGGGAAGGAATGGGTGTTATCGTGACTAAAATCGTTTTTAGTGTAGCCTCATAGTTAGGATGGCTCATTTGAATAAAAACCGAATAAACATCCGAGATTAGGTTTGTGGTATTGAAGGTAATAATGAATTCATTTCCCACTGGTGTTACACTAAAATTGGAATCCCAGGTGACCGTATAATTAGCGCCTGCGATCAAGTTACTGCTTCCTTCTTCGGTGTAGTTAACCTTGATGTGAAATTGATAACCTAAAGGTATCACTACAAGAGTATTATTGACTCCAATTTCGGAGGGCATCGGGTATATGGTAACGAAAATGTTTTTAAATTCAGTTTCATAATTGGGATGTTCCATTTGAATTAGGATTGTATAAATATCTATGGATAGACCAGTTGTATTAAACGATATTAGGAAGTCATTACCAATTGGATTAACGTTATAATTGGCAGACCATGTAACGTTACAACTAGCACCTGCGATTATATTACTTGTCGACTCTTCAGTGTAGTTTGCTATGATATAAAATATATCCCCTAAAGTTACCTCTACTAAGGTGATATTCACTCCAATTTGCGCTGGAATAGGAGAAATACTCGCGAGGACGCTTTCAACGGCGGACTCATAATTCGGGTGGCTTATTTGAATCAATGCAGTATGTATATCGATAGTGAGTCCAGTCGTATTAAACATAATAATAAATTCATCCCCTACAGGGAATACGGTATATGGGGCCGCCCACGTGACGGTACAATTCGCACCTGTAATCATCTCAGTGGAACCTTCTACAGTGTAATTTGCGCGGATATAAAAAATTTCACCCAAAATTACTGAAAGCAATGTAGAATTCGCTCCGATTTCAGCTGGAATTGGAGAAACAGTTGCGAAAATGTTTTTAAGTTTGGTTTCATAACTTGGGTGACTCATTTGAATAAGTACCGTGTGTATATCTGGAGAGAGACCGGTTGTATTGAAGGCTACGATGAATTCGTTCCCCACTGGCGTTATAGTATATGAAGCGCTCCAGGTGACATTACAAATAGCCCCCACTATTAAATCGGAGGTTGCTTCTTCAGTATAATTTACTCTGATATAAAATAAATCGCCCAAAGTCACTCCCACTAAGGTAGAATTTACGCCTATTTCGGCTGGAATGGGAGAAAGGCTTACAAAAATGTTCTCAAGCGCCGTCTCATAACCAGGATAGTTCATTTGTATTAGAATCATGTGGATATCGGCAGGTAGCCCACTTGTATTGAAAGAAATGATGAATTCATTTCCTATGGGCGTAATATTATATGAGCCAGCCCAGGTTACGGTACAATTAGAGCCCGAAATTAACTCACCAGAACCATCTACAGTATAATTTGCTCTTAAATAAAATGAATCCCCGAGAGGTACTGATACAAAAGTGGTATTCACTCCGATTTGTGTAGGAATGGGAGTAATCGTCACTAAAATACTTTTCAGTTCCAACTCAAACCCAAGATGGCTTATTTCAATTAATACTATATGAACATCTATGCTAAGCCCAGAGGTGTTAAACATGATTAGGAAGTCATCCCCAACTGGAGAGATGGAGTATGATGTAGCCCACGTGACATTACAAGCAGCACCAGAGATCGTTTGATTTGTGGCAACTACCGTATAGTTTGCCCGAATGTAAAACTGATCTCCATAAGGTATTTGGACGAGGGTGGCATTGACGCCGATTTGTGCAGGAATTGGATAGACTTTCAATAGAAGGATATCAGTAGTACTACCGTAACCTGTCTTATTAACCGAAACTGTAATTGTATAGGTTTCAGGAACAGTCCCAGAGGTCGCTTCAAATGTAGAAACATTGATACCATAGGTACCATCACCAAAATCGGATATCGTATAATTTCTGAACCAATCAAGGGTTATATTTGCAGGAAACAGGAATAATCCAGAAATTTCCCCTGTAATGTTGATTGTATAATAAGCATAACTATTCGCTGAAACGTTTTTTACCTGACGTGAGACTTCTAATACTAGTGCTTCTGGGCGAATCTTCAAATGAATTAAATTTCCTATTGACTGATTTTGATAAAAACTCTTAGAAATATTAAATGACAAATAGTAATCCCCAACGGAAAGAGCGGCAGTATCCAGTTCCGCCATATAAATCCCCGATCCGATATAGACCATAGAACCAGAAGCTCCATATGTGGAATTATATGTAGCTTCAGCGAGAGCTATAGTATTATTTAAGTCAAAATCATCGAATTTCACTTTGACAAGGGTTGGAACACCCGCCACTTCTTCAATATATGGTTCAACTGCTGTTAAATTAGTTCGATGAATGACTTTGAATTCAAGCTCTTTGAAACCAACCTTGTCCCGCCCAAAGGCAGACAAATTATTAATCCATTCAACCGTTACTTGATAATTCCCGATGGACATATTAAGCCCCACTGAATAATTGCCAAAGGTGATACTATATGAGCTGGGTTCAAAGATTTCTTGGATATAAATAGTATTATTGGGGTATTGGATAGTACAATTTATTTGTGTATTTGTTAGTGAAAGTGTATTATTTAATACAGCATTAATTTGGAATTTATCTCCTACATACATGCTTGTTTCATTTTCAAATCCAGTACCATTCCAGCGAGAAATATATCCCTCATTTATGTAATTATAACTTTCAGCCTCAAGGAGCCATAACCCATTTCCCACGATAGCGGTTGATATGCTGATTTTTCCGCTTCCAAATTCGATCCCTGAACATAGACCCGTCTGATCAGTATCATACCCATCAAGAATTAGAGTGACATTCCAATCTACTGGTTTCTCGATTTCAATCCGACTATTTAAATAATTTGACGGAATAGCAACCTCCCATTCAGTTTGCCATTTTATTAAGCCATTGGTCAAATATTGGCTTCCAGGTACCCCGTCAATAGTGGTGTTGTATGCTTTCACAACGTTTGAACTAATAGTTATGTTATATATCTCCATATCAAGTGCACTTGTCATATTGTTAAAAATAGTGAATATTACATTAATAGTGTCAGCGTAACTCTTCTGTACACCTATGAAGCTCCGCCCCATTCCAAATGAAGAGTTTTGATAGGTGTAATTTAAACCAGTCTCATAATCCATAGCGTAGATTAGATTAGATTGATTTGGTTGAGTCCATATTTTTAATTCAACATTATCAATAAAGAGGTCGTGAGAATTTAAAACTGATGCTGAATGATTTCCTTTTACACCTAACTTTAATATTAGATTATTAGGAAGTTCTTGCCCCAGGCTATTCGGATCGTAGTTAAACGTTAATGAGGTCCAAGGACCTTTCTGTAATTCAGTGAAATAAAGAGTGTAGTTTGCTTCAATTCCACCAATTTCAACAGCCATGTAAGCCAGCGCCATGTCAGGAGTATTGGGACCACCCTGATACATATAATCCAGAGATAATGAAATTAATTTCCCTGCTGTTAAAGTTTCAGGGATTGAAATATTTTCATAATAGTATGCATAATCGGCTTCTGTGATTGGACCACCAGGTAAATTAACCGAAATATAACCACTTGGATCCCAACCCGCGATTACCATATTGGCCGTAGTGGTGGTGTTCTCCCAAGGAACGAGACTGGAGTTGAAATCTCCATTAATAACCCAATCGCTCCTTCTTGACACACCCTCATAAAAAATCGTAGTATTCTTAGAAGTCCATCCTTTTACAAGTGTAAAACTTACGTTTTGAGGGATATTTGGCGAGAGCTGCTCATTATTAATAGTGGCAAAATGTGAAACCAATAAAGGTTTAGAATTTGGGGTTTCGAAAGTTGTTAGAGGGGATTTATAGTCAGCTACTCCCTCTGATTTAAACGTGGATGGAGGATTAATAGTCAAGGCTATTAAAAAAATAATACAAAAGCATATTAAAAGCGTTAGTTTGAAAGGTTTGTTATGGCATCCGTTCTTTTTTATAGATAATTTCTTCGTATTGAACATAAAATCTACCCCTAAAATTGAAAAGAAGGATTATTCTTATTAAATTTGTTTATACCATAGTGTAGCAATTCTGACATAGAACCTGCTGTCCAGCTTCCTTTAATTTAATTTGGGAATCTCTGAGAGGGTGATTGCAATTAGGACAGTGCGTTATAGCGACTTTTTTCTTTTTAGGCTCGTCTTTCGCATCAGATTTTTTTACAGATCCAGATCCTATCTTGGTTTCAGATTTACCAGGTTCAACCAATCCAACAAGCTCAGCTTCTTCTGAAAGAGTTATTTTAACAGACCCCGGATTAAAACCCTTAATACTTTCAATTAATTTTTGGAATGGCGCCTCTATATTTAGATGATTTCTTGCGGACACTTCTACAAGATCTATGATATTAAACTTATGAACAAAATCCTCAGCCAATGAACGGCTGAGTGTAGGGTGATACCCCAGATCAGACTTGGTCGCTATTAATACAATTGGTGCGTCAGGGCATTTGGACATCAAAATAGTCATCCAAGTCCTTAAATTGAGAAAAGAGGTTCGTCGAGACATATCGAAACCCAACACGATCCCATGAGCTCCTTTAAAATAATCAGGAAGTAAAAATCTAAAATGGTCCTGACCGCTAAGATCCCAAATTTGTAGTGTATTACCAGTCCCGTTAAATCGAACTTTTTTTGTGAAGATTTCAAACCCAATGGTCATATCTTGGTTTGAATAACATTGGCCACAAAGAACTTTTAAAAGAGTGGTCTTTCCAATTCCACC
>JAEOSY010000404.1 GCA_016840125.1 Candidatus Helarchaeota archaeon
CGTAATCTTTTTATAATGGCGACATATTCACTTGTTCCACGAACTCCATAAAGAGGAGAATTCAGAACAACCATGCCAGTATTGTTGGCTATAAAATTAAGAACCTGTTCATCAAGTATCGAATTGTGGTCTGTGGCAATCCAAAAACCTACCGTTCCTTTCCCCAACTTTGGTATATTTGCTGAAAATCCACTGGGAATTTTACAAAACAAAACCGCCATGATGAGTAGGAATACTCTGATCCATTTCATAGCTGCCTCCAACGCTTTCAGAATAATGCTTGAAAATCCTACACAGAATTTTTACCTAAAACGATTTCAGTTTTTTATACGGTAGGTATAGATGTAGAGAGTGTTCTTTCTTCATAAAAACACATTTTTTTGAAAGCTTTGACTAGCTTAGGTTTCGCAGGGCTTAAAGGAAGGCCTTTGAAAAGCAATCTGATTTCTTAATAATACTTATTTCAAAGCAAGGTAAACTTCTTATCCTAGCAATTAGAACAAATTAAAAACATATCCCGAATTTTACTTTCCTTTTTTACACCAGATAATGACATTCTCACTCACCATTGCGTGCCTATTCGTATTTGGAGAAAACAGAGAAACGATCCACATACGTCTTACCAACTTAGGCTTGGTTCCATAGAATAGTACAAATTGAAGACACACTATCGATACTATCAAACACAAAAAAAATCGTACCTATCCCAGAGAAACTGTAACCTTCTATTCTAGATCAACAGCACACATATCCTCAGCATCATCTCCGCTTAGCCTCGTCCATGAGCCATCGTACCGGTACAATCCATAACCGCCTGTGCTCTCACCACCGAAATCTACGTACAGATCTTGACCAACTGCAACCATGTCCTCAGGATTGCTGCTACTAACTTTGTCCCACCCAGCGCCTGCATAACGCCACAGCCCTATTGAACCAAAGTCCACATACAAATCACTTCCCACAGCACACATATCCTCGGCATCATCCCTGCTTAGCCTCGTCCATGAGCCATCGTACCGGTACAATCCATAACCACCTGTGCTCTCACCACCGAAATCCGCATACAGATCCATGCCAATTCCCAACATGTTCTCAGGCTCACCATCATTAATCTTCGTCCATGTCCCGTTTGCATAGTGGTATAGACCAAAAGCGGCAAAATTTACAGCCAACTCATCTTTATTACTAACTAAGATGGCAACTTTATCGCTTACTTCACTGTGACCAAAATCAGAATCTGTTGCACCCTCATAGTATCCAACCCAGTTGAAGTGATCAAAGTTAAAGGTACCCTTTTGTGAAGAGGTAACCGTGTAAACGATTTCTAATATTGAATCGCCAAAAGGGATGGGATTGTTTTCGGTAAAACCAGGTGGTGTTTCAAGGATCCAGCGGTGGGGCGTAAAAGATGTGTAAACATCACCGGGTAAACCAACCTCATAGATATAAATAGAAACATCTGCCCCGTCAATTTTCACACTAACGGTATTGACTGTTAATCCTGCCGGTATTTGTTCTGAAAAGTAAAACCCTTTCATGTCGATTGAGGTGTGGGAATTGGTAAACGACACCGTGACAGTAACGGGTTCATTAATACCGGCTTCAACCCTGTCGTAGGTTCTCGAGATTGCTACATCACCTGTCGAAGACCAAGCACCAAATACTAAGTTAACCGGCAGTAAAAAAAGGCCTAATATTGCTGATATATATACCAGTGATTTCATTCTTAATCCCAGTCTCTCACGGAGAGGAGAGTGTTGTAGGTTGAAAACGATCATATTCTTAAGATCTAAGAGACGCCTTTTATTTGTACTCTATGTATATAACATTACATAAAGGAAAAAGTAAACCGTGCCGACATCAAATCCCTGGCGCCTTTTAGAAAGTTGATAAGATGTGGTGCGTCTGGCATTTTTCTTGATAGGTGCTATATGCTCTCTCAATCAAATATCATACCATTTTACAGTTTGCATATAACCTATCGAATTAATAGAATAAATGCAGATGAGGACAAAGGCTGGAGGTGCCAATAGTATGTAATATTTTTCCAATAAATGGAAAAATATTACATGGGACTATTTTCCGATGCCTGATAAGCCGGCAGGCTGTTGAGTGAAAGAAGCCAAAAGCAGATCCACAGATTACGCAGATTAACACAGATTAGTAAATACGAAACAATTCCAGAAATGCAGAGTCTCGGCACTCGTAAACACAGATACATTCAATCCACAGCTCACCCAGATTGCACAGAAGAAGTTGTTAGGTTTGAATTAACATAAAATAAAATCAATTATTTATCTGTGTAATCTGCGAAATCTGTGGATCCATTAATTAACCGCAGATTACACTGATTAACGCAGAATAGTAAACACGAAACAATTCCAAAAATGCAGAGATCAGAGCAGCAGATCCTCAGAGCCTCAGAAGGAAGGGATCGGGGTTTCGTAGCATGGAACCGAGCATTTTTCCTATGTTTCTACACTTTTTCTGCAATCTACTGTAATCGGTGGCATTCAAATAGCCACAATCCTTTGCAAATTATAACCATGTTTCAGTTTCGCTATTCTCGCCATCACAATCTGTTAATTTCATCAAAAAGTGGGCCTCATATCGTCTTTTAGACCAGGCTTCCCGCAAATTTCCACAGACCGATCGGGAAGAACGCCGTATTTGGTCAGTCAATGAATATCGCTCATCCTTGGGCCATGCCTTGCTCAGTTCATATATCTCCATGGCTAATTCGTAAGCTTCTTGGTAGACTGTAAGTTCTTTGACAGAATTTATTTTCATTAAAAAATTTCTTGTACAGGATTATTGGATTATAGGGAATATAGTAAGGGACGAAGACGAGTTTTCTGGGAATCAATAACTACGAAATACCCTTCTAGTCGATCTTGATATTTGTCAAAAAACTCTTTCAACCTTTGAACTTTGGTATGTCTTTCTTTGACGTTAATTCGCATAAGGATAATCCCGATCGAAGGCTTCTTGAGCCTATACACAAGCTCCCCGAAGTCTTTATCTTCAGTTAGTAGGATTCTCCCTTCATTATATGCATCGAGTAAAACTTCATCATCAGAGGCTCCGGCTTTTGTTTCGGGAACATACGTCACATCATAGCCATATTCTCTTAGTGCTCTAACCAATCCGCTATCACAACACTCATCAGCGAGGAATCTCAAAGTACCATCCTATCAAGCGAAAGCAATCTCTTCTTCAGCCAAGTAATCAGCTGCAAATTCTTGAGCAGCCAAGATGTCTTCTCGTCTAATGTGAGGATGATCATCAAGTATTTCTTCAATACTCATCCCCCCTGCTAGCTTACGCAATATTTGCTCCACAGTTATCCGCGTATTTTTAATTACAGGTTTTCCAAACATAATCTCTGGATTAATTTCGATGTTCTCATATTCTTTCATGGTTTCCTCCAAAATAAAATGAGGATTGATCTAATAGTTGAATTAATTGCGATTATACTATTGAATTATGTGACATGCAAACGAGAAATAGAGGGACGGAAACGCTGTTAAATAACTAAATATCTTTTCTCATTGTGGGGTCCGTGTAATAGGGGACAATCCTATATTGTCCTTGTCAAGAAGAAAAATGGTAAAAGTTCAGCCACCAGACACGAAGGCACGAAGGCTAA
>JAEOSY010000405.1 GCA_016840125.1 Candidatus Helarchaeota archaeon
ATTATCCTATGGATAGCCGGTTTTATAACAGCTTTTATCTGCCTAATTCCATTAAATTACTTAATCCGGAGATATTTTAGGAGTATGTCTACTCAAATTCCCGAGGAGGTTCTTCAGAAGTGGAAAAGTTTCGTTCTAACCGGACTAATTATCGTAATCAGTTTGATCATACTGGTTATCGTTCTGTACTTGGGCGAATTTAACGTTCCCATTAATATCCTACTGGTGGCATTATTTATACCATTTGAAATCTTTATAGTCCTCGGGTACATTCTGAAATATTTCTATTTTCCCGAAAAGCTGAGATAAGAAAGTTTACGAAAGTCGAAAATAGTTTACGAATCCTTAAGCTATAATTTTGGAAAAAGGTTTACGAATCTAGTAAACAATTTTCCAAACCCTCGCCCTGTATGCTTCCGACACGTCGCCCCCTATGGCATTGACTGAGGATTGGAAATAAGTTTACGAAAAATGTTTACAAACCTTGTAAATAATTTTCTAGAAAGAAGTTTACAAACCTAAAAGGAGTTTACGAAAGTCGAAAAAAGTTTACAAACACAGCAAGAGCCTTTCCTAAAACCGAAAGACTCTAACCAGATGTTTATCAGGATTCTTTGTTAAAAGTTTACATGTTAAGAAATAACGCGCACGTTAAAAGTTTACAAAAAAGATAGACCTCTTCGTTATTTGTTTACAAACTCCTTTGTTAAAAGTTTACAAGTGCCTTAGAACCTTACAGAAGGCTCCAGTACGCGGTTGCCAGTTTAGAAGCCACCCCACATAGGGATCCAAATTAGCTTCCACTTACCTGAAATTTTTTTGAGAATAAGTGGTTGATCTTGCCGTTTCGCGCCTTCCGCCTTGACTTTTATATGGGCTTCATCACCTTTGAGTTCAAAAGATTCAAACTCGAATGTCTTATCCCAACCTTTTCTCATGAGAGGCAGAGTTTGCGTATTGAAAAGATCTGCATATTCCTCTTGAGTATTCTTTTTAGATAGTCCGTACTCCCCATAGATTTCGCCGTCTTTGACATACATCGCTTTTAAATCGACATTTTTCTCGACAAACTTCGTGTTTCCAGTGGTAAGCACTTCAATATACTTCTCAACGAATTCGCGTATTTGCGTTTCATCATCCGCTCCCAAGGGCGTTTCCGGTTCCACATCAATTACGGGCTCACGACCCTCAATTAGAGCATTAAGCTTCTCGTCTGACACTTCCGTTGAATCATCGCCATTAATCACAACCGTTTGCACGATTTCAAATTTCAGTTCAGCAGCTTTCTTTGCCAATTTTTTATCCAGTCGACTGGCATCAGCACCCCCTGCGCGGAAGAAGAATTTGATCTGTTTCCCACTTACATCCAGGTTCTTCAAAAGCCTATTAAATCCAGGTGCGGCGGTTCCCATCCAAATTGGACCTCCCGCATAGATTAAATCATACTCGCTCAAGTCTAATATAGGATATGGTCCACCTCTTATTCCAATCATATGTAAAAAACACCTGAAATGGCGCCCATGGACAATTCCCTGAATTTCCGAACCGGTACTCTCGGCAATTTGATCTGCTAATAATTTCGTGTTACCAAAATAAGAGCTATATAATACAATACTTTTCATCTATCATCACCTAATCTATTATTCAAACCATTGAACTTTTAATTCTTTTCGTGGGGGAGCTCGATGAAATTGTACATTTGGATAGCCTAAAGCTAGGACACCCTGGACGTTGCGTCCTTTGGGGATTTGAAGCCATTTTCGCAATTTCTTTTTACGTCTTATAGCTTCTTGTGCAAAACCCACCCAACAAGTGCCAACTCCTAAGGATTGAGCGGCAAACATACCATGGGTCAAAGCAATACCGGCATCATTCCCGGCAATATTTCCGTAACTAGGCGAGTGTAAAATAATTATACAGGGTGCGTTGTAAAATATCATATCATTTCCGCCCTCATACTCAGTCAACAGTTTACCTAGCCGGAGTTCATTCTTTGGATCTAATAGCATCTGTTTAGTATTCCCAGAGACGAAGAATCGTAAAAGGAACTTGAGTTTCAATGCTTTTTTTGCCAAATACAGTATTTTCATAGTTTCATCCCCCAAGAATTTAATTTGTTCTGGATTTGTAATAATGATGTAGTTCCAGCTCTGCTGATTACTCCCGCTGGGAGCATACCGCATTGCTTCAAGTATCTTTTCAATGACTTCTCGAGGGAGAGCTTTATCCTTGAACTGCCTAACGGAGCGGCGCCCTCGATATAGCCGCAGTAGATAGTTATAATCGATAATTTGGCTCGGGTCTCGAGCCTCTTCAAATTCAAAAGTTTCCGCATCTTCAGCTAATATTGCGTTCGGTGCACAAACTGCCAAACAATGACCACATTTTATGCATATATCTTGTGGATCGTCGAATTTTACTACATCGTCTTCCTTAAAAAAAACGTGAGCTTGACATTCACTGATGCATTGCCCGCATTTGATACATTTATCCTGATCGATTCCGATAATCTTCATTGAACCACCCAATGAGAAAATAATTTTTATTTTCAACTTGGAAAATGTAACATATAGAGGTTTTTGTTGTGAAGTTAAAATTTTCAACCAAATTAGAGAACATTAAACCAACAATCTTTAGCCATATTACGAATTTAGCCAATGAATATAACGCGATAAATCTAGGTCAAGGGTTCCCCGATTTTGATGGGCCTGATTTCGTGAAAAATGCAGCAATCCAAGCAATACAAACAGGTAAAAATCAATATTGCCCCAGTATCGGTATTAAAGAGTTGCGTGACGCTATTGCCAATAAATATGAGAATTTCTATAATGTTAAATTTGATTCAGATAAACAAATTACGGTATATTCCGGTGCTACAGAAGCTATATTTTCCACATTATTTGCGCTTCTAAATCCAGGGGATGAAGTTATCCTATTCGAACCATATTATGATGCGTATCGCGCCCTGTGTTATTTTACAGGTGCTACACCTAAATTTGTTCGGATCGAGCCCGATTATTCATTAGATTTCAACCAAATTGAATCCCAAATTACGCCTCGGACAAAATGTGTGGTTTTTACGAATCCTAGCAACCCAAGCGGGAAGATTTTTCACCAAGATGAGGTGGAGCGGATAGGTAATATCTGTTCAGACTGCTTTCTTATTGCCGATGAAGTATATGAACATATTACATATGAAGATCCTCATGTTCCGATCTCGTCGATCCCAGCATTTCGGGATCGGGCGATAACGATTTCGTCCACCGCAAAGACATTTAGTCTCACGGGATGGAAAATTGGGTATTCCTTAGCCGACGAATCAATTTCAAAGCGAATTAGAATGGTCCATCAGTTTGTCACCTTCTGCACATCTACCCCCCTTCAATATGCCATGGTAGAAGCATTAAAAGCACCTGTAGAATATTACGAATCGCTCAAGAAGAACTACTGGGAAAAACGTGATTTATTAAATTCAATCTTGCAGAAGGCAGGATTCAAAACCTATCTTCCTCAAGGATCCTACTATATTATGGCAGATATCACGGATTTTGGATATGATGATGATACAAAGTTTTGTGAATATCTCATTAGGGAAGTTGGGGTCGCTGCAATTCCTATGAGCGCTTTTTATTCAGAAAACAAACCAGTAAAACATCTTATTCGCTTCTGTTTTGCGAAGAGGAATGAAATCCTTGAAAAGGCGGGAATCCGGCTTTCAAAACTATAAATATTAGATTAAAATATCTTAACAAGCTGGAATCTAAATTTCTGTAAAGGATTTTTTTAATCAGATTTATAAAATGTGAAACACAGATAATTTACAAGTTCTAATTTTTACAATCTAGAGAAGGTGAAATAAGATGGGTTTATTTAGAAGAAGAAGAAGTAGGCCAAAAGATAAAGTAAGTGCCAACCCTACCCCGCACCCGAGAAAGGTAAGACCGGGTGATAAAATAAGCGCCAACCCCACCCCGCATCCGAAAGAGATAAGACCGGGTGATAAAATAAGCGCCAACCCCACCCCACATCCGAAAGAAATAAGACCGGCTGATAAAATAAGTGCCAACCCTACCCCGCATCCGAAAGAAATAAAACCAAAAGATAGTAAATCGACTGATCCACAACCAGATATACCGTAATTTCATTTATTTCTTTTTTTACTTTCTCGAGTCTTGTCTTTTTTTAAATTTGCCCACAAAAAACCCTTGTGTTTTGTGAATTGCCGGAAAAAGTCGACCTGTCCCAGAAATATTTTCATTTTTAATCATATAGCTTTTCTCAATCCAGCTTGGTAAAAACAGAGGTACTAACGCATCCATAATTTTTGCTATTTGGAATTCACCCTCCTCAGGGTATAAGCTACAAGTAGAATACACAAGGATTCCTCCTGGTTTCAAGATTTTTATTGCATTCTCAAGGAGTTTTTGTTGAAGCTGGGTATTTTGTCTTAAGAATAAATTGGTTTGCCGCCATTTGAGTTCGGGATTGCTTAAGAAGGTGCCACTACCAGTACAAGGGGCATCTAATAAAACGCGATCGAACAAAAAGTTGGGTCGAATAGGGAGTTTAATGCTATCACAGTTAATGAGCTGAGTGTTTATGACTTGCAAATTGGATAAAATTTTCTTTATTTGTTGGGTTCGGTGCGTATGAAAATCTAAGGCGTAGATTTCACCACCATTTTTTACTTTTTGGGCAATAAAGCTGGTTTTAATGCCCGGTGCCGCACAGAGATCGCAAATCAACTCCCCAGGTTGGGGTGCTAAAACTTCAACAACTGCGGCAGAAGCTTTATCCTGGATAATCAAATGCCCAGATCTATACCATTTATTCTGTAGAAGCCTAGATCTCAATTTATAGGGGATGTGCAACAATTCTGGGATGTGTTGATCTTGACGAAAAGGGATTCCATCTTGCTTTAGATTAGATAAAATATTGGCAGAGATTTCGGATAATATATTAACCCGGATGGTAAATTCAAAATTTTTATATATGGAGTTCATTATTTGAAGGTTTGCTTTTAAAAACTTGTAGGACATCACAGGTTGAAGATGTTCAATCACGAAAGAGGGTGTGGCTTCTGTTAAACTTAGAATTTCGATTTTGGATTTCTTTGAGAGGGCACGCCTCCAACTAAAGGTCTTCAATTTTATCAAAAATGAGAGAAAAAGTTCTTTAAAACTAGGGGGAATGAAGGCGTCTAGTTCATCTTGTATTAATTTGAGAGAAGCATTTTCCCAGTGAATACGATATAATGCATATAAGTGGGTGGCATTTAATATCGGATCAATAAAATTTTCGTACTTTGCAACCTCATCAAGTGAAACCAGCGTGGTCCTATAGATAAAGTTCAATTGATTCCAAAACCGGACAATTTCTTTATAGTAATGGAATATTTGTGGATTAACTAGAGAGTGCGAAGGAGGAAAACCACTCTTTTTATCGAGAAATATAACTAATAGATCTATTATGTCCTTGATATAACTGTGATTGGAGGCTGACAATTGTTTCAAACACGCTCGTTTATCACATTTTCTAGAAACTTTAAGAATAAAAATTATTTAGAAATTTGGTATTACTATTTTCAGTTCATGTAATTAAATTAGAGGGATTGAAATTGACAAGTCGCACTGATTCCTATCGAAAAATGATTTATGAGGCACCTTACGATATTTGCATTGAAAGGGCCAAATTTTATACAGAAAGTTACCAAAAAACAGAAGGGTTACATCCATCAGTTCGAGCTGCGAAAGCTCTGGGATATACCTTGAAAAATATGACGATTTACATTCTGGGTCAGGAGCAAATCGTTGGAAATCGGTCGAGCAAGTTGGTCGCCTCAGTAATCCCCATTGAAAGAGGGGAAATGGCACCTGTTATAAAATTAGATTTAAAAAGGATGAAAAAGAGGGAGCATAAACCTTTCCATATAACTAAAGATGACGAAAAATTGCTGAAATCATATTTCAAATATTGGGATGGTAAAACTGTACGAGATATGAAAGAAAGGCTTTGGGAGAAACTGGACTTACTTTGGAAAGTTGATATTGGAATTGGCTCATGGATAAGAAAATACAGGCAGTTTGGCTGGCAATGGCTGAAAGAGTATTATAATCGATTGATTAAGGGGCGGATATTACATGCAGGGGAAGGATTACGGATGCTTGCGACAAATAATCCCAATTTTGTTAATAATGTTTTTGATACTCAAGGTCATTTGGTAATGGGGCATAATAATATTATACAATGGGGATTTGAGGGACTTAAGCGGCTCGCAGAAGAGCGGCTGGAGCAAGTAAATGCTGAATTAAATAATGATACCAATCAATCCAAGGAACTAATTATAGAACCTCTAAATTACTATGAAGAGATACCTGAATCATGGACGCCAACTCAAGCTTTCCAGTCAAGGTTTTCAAAAGAGAATGGAACTACAGTTGACCATAAAGCATTTCTGGAAGGAGTAATCATATCCGTAGATGCAGCCATTCAATTCATTAAAAAGTTCGAAAAACTTGCAATAGAGACGGCTGAAACAGCGGATGATCCGGAAC
>JAEOSY010000406.1 GCA_016840125.1 Candidatus Helarchaeota archaeon
AAGTTTTCCAACTGCGAATGAGCGGTTAAAGGGCTATATTTGCCTCGCTCTAATTCTAAGTGAATATAATCACGGGGTGTAAGTACTTTGAGGAGTAAATTCATGGATCCTCTAATTCCAGGTTTAACTACAAAGCCGACCATACCTAGGATATTATCAAGAAAAACATTATCACGTCTGAATGATACATCCAAGAGAACTGGCCATTTAACCTTCAATTCTTTAGCCAAATCCAAGATTTGATGAAAGTTATCTTCATTTAAAAGAGGAAGTTCACCGGACTCACGCATTTTTTTATATTTGTATTGTTTCATGAGTTCTAATGTTTTTCGGGCTACGATTCGTATGTTTGTGGAATCAAAAGTGATTTGACATTTTGCCGTCAGTAATTGTTCCTTGTTTTTTTCATCTCGGAATTTAAAACTAACTCGAATATTTTTAAAAAAATTATCATTGGTCTTTTTTTCAATACCCCACATCAGCTGAGAACTCCTCTCTGGTTTTGCAGAATTACTGCCACCCTATCCTCTTTCCAAAATATTTAAAGTATTGAACTAATTCATAAGTTAAATTTAACAGATTATTGCATAATATTTAGGTTAATACAATTTTAATCTAATCTAATTTGGCAATTGAGGACAAACGCATGTCTTTCGTAAAATTTGGTCTAATCGGGTGTGGAAATGCTGGTCAAATGCATGCAATCGCGGTAAAACGAAGTCCGGAATTAAAATTTGTGGCAGTTTATGATGTAAATGATAAGGTGTTGAAACGGTTTGCGAAGAGGCAAAAATTAGAGCCATATAATAACCTGGATGCGCTTCTAGAGAGTGATATTGATGCAGTTCATATAATAGTTCCCCACTATTTACATACTGAATTGGTAGTAGCGGCAGCAAAAGCGGGGAAGCACGTATTATGTGAAAAACCAATGGCAACATCTCTTGAAGAATGTGATGAGATGATTGCGGCGATAAAAAAGGCAGGGGTCAAATTTATGATAGCGGAAAATCATCGGTTCCTTCCAGCACATCAATATATTAAGGATGCCGTAAATGAGGGATTAATAGGAGAAGTTTTTCTCGGGCGTACATATGAGGGGGCGTATGATAGACCTGAAAAAATTCTAGATCCCGAGCACTGGATGTTTTCTTATGAGAAAGGGGGTGGAGGTGCATTGTTCGACCAAGGAGTTCATAAATTTGCAACGTTAAATTGGATGTTAGGAGAGGTGGAATCAGCTCAATGTTGGATTTATAAAGCACTCCCAAGCCCTCCAAATAAGGGGGATGATACTGCGCTCGTTCATCTTCGTTATAAAAATGGGGCGATGGTAGAAGTGACCGTGACCACAGCTGCGATTCACACGCCTACCAATCGCCTTGAGCTCCATGGTACGAAAGGTAGTATCCTTGAGGACCACGCGTGGGACAAGCCAGTGCAAATTTTTTCCACTTTGAAAGAAGAATGGGAAGGGCAGTTCCATACTCCCGAAATAGAGCATGGTCCATTCCCGCGTTATTATACAATTTCATTCCGAATCGAGGATGTTTATTTTGCAAATTGTATTTTGAATGATACAACCCCTGAATTTACTCCTGAAGAGGCGAAAGAAGCAGTTGCGGTATCCCACCTTGCATATCTTGCAGCCAAGAACAAACGAACTACGATGAGAGAGGAATTAAAGACGTCGAAAGGGTTATTTGATGGAATGGATGATGTAGTGCAAAATAGCTATACTAATTTGAAATGGTAGGTATTGTAAATTTTAACTTGATGAGATGAGAAAATGGGAACTAAGGAAGATGTAATAGCAGCCCTAAACCAATGGGCAAAAAAGATCGAGGATCCAGAAGTCATGGAGCGTTTTGAAGACTGGAATAAGACAGTACAATTTGTTATGAAGGATATCAATACACATATAAAATTTATTATCGAGAACCAAAAAGCACGGGTTGAAGAGGGGAAAGAGGATAACCCAACAATGTCAGTAATTACGACTTCAGAGATTATTCTTGGCATAACATCGGGAGATTTAGACCCCATGGAAGCTTTTATGAACGGGGAACTAGAGGCGAAGGGAAATATCCCTGATTTGACGAAACTTGAAGTTTTAATGGATGTAGATGATGACGACTAATGAATCCAATAGGTTTTAGTAAAGAAAAAGCAATAGAAACTTTAGAAAAACGAGGCATTGATGTTCTAATCGCCTCTTCGCCTGAGAATATTTTCTATTCAAGTGGCTTACCAACGCTCCATGTAGCAAAGAACCCAATCCTATTTGTCCTACAGAATCAATATCCGTCATTTACACTGATTCGCAGTGACGGAGAGGAATGTCTCATCACATGGATGCTCTATCAAAGCGCCAGTTTATTATCTTGGATTGAGGATATTCGTGGGATTGGCGCCCCAAAGATGGCTATGAATTTTATAGAGAATGTAATTACAGAATGGAATGCCACGGAAAAAGTGATTGGATTAGAAACAAGTATGCCAAGATACCAAGCTGAGTACCTTAAAGAAAAATTGCCAAATGTAACTTATATTAATGCTGATGAAGCATTCATTGAAATGCGATTAGTAAAATCAGTAGAGGAGATCAGACGGATTCAAAGATCAACGGAGATCGCGGAAAAAGCGATATTAGCCATGGTGGGTATCACGAGAGAGGGGATTACTGATGAAGAGCTATTGATGGAAGCGCGAAAAACGATAGTTTCAGAAGGTGCAGAGGGATGGGATCACTTAACATTGGGAATTGGCGCTTCCGATCCCGAGGCACCTGGCTACGTCAAGGCAGCAATGAAAAAGGATGACTTGGCAAGGTATGATGTTGGGGCAGTGTGGGAAGGATATGTATCGGATGTAAGCCGGCATGCAGCAATTGGGACTCCGATTGGGAATGAATTACATGAGAAAATGGTGCAAATTCAAGAATTTTGTGTCGATATGATTGTTCCAGGTATATCGGCGGCAGAAGTCGCGAAAGGGACTAAAAGGTTCCATAAAGAATTAGATAAAAAGTCATCCTGTTTTGTAACGGGGCATTCTATAGGGCTTCAAACGGAGGAATTTCATTTCTTCAGCCCGATGGCACGGAATAAGAAAGTAACATTTGAAGAAGATATGGTGTTAGATGTGGAAATTTGGACACCATTCAAGAATTTCGGATTGCTCGGCATAGAAGATACGTATAGGGTTACAAAATCAGGTTGTAAACAACTCTCTTCTTTGGAGAAGAAAATCTTTGTAGTATAAATTAAAAAAATTAAGTTTAAAAAGAGAAAAAAAGGAGTTAGATCAACAATAAGATAAGGAGATGACATTATGAAATATGAAACCCTCAAAAATCCAATATTTATTTTAACATCCTCATTTGTAGCAACCCAAATTTTTATGCTGATCATTTCAGCTTCAGGAGGAGCACTGGTCTATAACTTATATTCTGCCTTTTGGGATTGGGATAGCGGGAATTGGAGCTTTACTATTTTAAGTGGGATTTGGCTGGTGGTTGCCTGTGTGACCTTAACTTTGACAATCTTTTTTGGAATTAAAGAATGGATGCCTTTATCATATGGTTTTGGAGCTGCTGCGGGAGTACTTCTTGCGTTTTTGATATTTAATTTGATGGTTGTTATGGGCGATTAAACACTAAGTTAGAGATGTAATATGAAAAGTAAAGCATTGAAAATGTAGTTGGTATTCAATATTTCTAATAAATTAGTTAATTCAAATAAGGTGTAATTATGGGAATAAAAGATAAAGTTGTAGTTTTAACAGGAGCTGCTTCCGGAATTGGAAGAACAACAGCCATTCTTTTTGCCAAAGAGGGTGCCAGACAAGCGTTGTCAGATATCGATGAAGACGGCGGGAAAGAGACCCTTGAGCAGGTAAAGAAAGCTGGTGGCGATGCGTTTTTCATAAAATGTGATGTTACAAAAGGAACTGATGTAAAAAAGATGGTTGAGAAAACATTAGAAGTTTACAGCAAAATCGATATTCTCATCAATAACGCGGGTGTGGTCAGAGTGGGGCAGATCGAAGATATGAGTGAGGAAGAATACGATCTCTTACTCAATTCAAATCTGAAAGGACCGTATTTTTGCTGTCATTATATCGTGCCCTTACTAAAAAAGCAAAAATCTGGTGTCATTATTAATGTTACAAGTGTAGCGGCTTGGATAGGTCAGGTAAATCACGCGCTCTACTGTTCTACCAAACACGGATTGCGTGGTATGACGAAGGCTTTAGCATTGGACTTGGCACCTTACAACGTACGGGTCAATTCGGTCTCACCCGGGGCAACTGACACACCAATGTTGGTGGGTGACGTCACTACCCAAGCGAAAGACCGTGGAGTAGATTATGAGACTGTGAAAAGAGAATTCGAGGAAGAGGGTGTCATGGGGCGCTGGGCAGATCCCATGGAAATTTCAAAAGGAATTCTGTTTCTCGCAAGTGATGATTCATCCTATATGACGGGGGCAGATCTTCTGTTAGATGGTGGATGGACAGCGCAATAAGTAAAGACATTTTCCGCTTTTTTTCCCAATTCTTTATTTAAAGAACTTCAATTTTTAAATTTCACAATTTTTTTATGCTTTTCTAATAATGTATTCCCAATAAATTACATATGAGAGTGTATTTAAATGACTGAAAAAAAGGCAAAAAGTGTTGTAGTGGTAGCAGCCCAACGAGCGCCGCTAGGTAAAAGTGGATGGAAGGCTGGCCAAAAGAAAGGGATTTTCTATTGGGCATCACCCCAAGATTTTGGGGCTCAAATTTTAACCAACATCTATAATAAAACAAATTCTATGGCGAAAGATCAGTTAAAGCCTCAGGAGATTGAAGCAGTTGCGTATGGATGCAGTGGTCAATATGGAGCGCAATCTGGAGATATTGCGCGGATTTCCGCAGTATTACAAGAAAGTGAGGATTTCTTCCCAGTTTTTGGAGTTACCTGTGATAGTTATTGTAATGCAGGAACTTCTGCAATTCAGTATATCAATAATATGTTAGCTCTAGGGCAAGGTGAGGTGGGAATTGCTGGAGGACAAGAACTTCTCTCGATTTTCCCCTTAGGAAGTAGTATGCAAGCAGGAACGAAGGATGGGCATAAATTTCAAACCTTTGTTGAAAAGATGTTTTTAAAGCGAACCTTAGGGTTAGGTCCAGCAGGAGAAAAGATTGCTCAGATGTGGAAACTAAAGCGAGAGGATTTAGATGAATTCGCTGCGCGTAGTCACCGGAATATGGTCAGAATCCAGCGACAAAAGGACAAATATGAACCCCGTATAATGCCAATGACTGTAATCGAATACAATGAAAAGGGACGTAAAGTACGAGATGAGAACAGAAAAGTAAAGACAATTACGCATACAGTTGACGAGACACCAAGAGCAGTCTATCTCGACAATCCTGAGAAAGCAATGGCGAAAATGAAAACTTTGAAAGCCCGTTTTGCACGTGATGGAGTGATCCATGCAGGAAACGCTAGTGCCATCTCAGATGGCGGTGCCGCAATGATGCTAATGGAAGAAGAAAAAGCAAACCAGCTTGGTCTCAAACCAATGGCAAGAATCTTGGAAATTTCAAATAGTGCCTCTGATCCTCGTATCGTTCTCACAGGCCCAATTCCCGCTACTAATAAGTTGCTAGAACGCCAAGGAATAAAGTTAGATGATATAGATATCATCCATATAAACGAAGCATTTGCAAGCGTACCATTCGTCGTTATGCAGGAACTAGGGAGTAATGCATTAGATGATGAACGATTAAACACAAGTGGTGGTGCGATAGCTGGAGGTCATCCAATTGGGGCATCAGGAGTGCTGTGGGCAGTTGAGCTACTTTGGGAAATGATCCAAAACCATAAACGGAATGCGTTATTCACATTATGTGCAGGCTTCGGAAACGGAATGTCCATTTTGTTTGAAAATATGCAGATGTAAAATTCCTTTTTTCTCTCTTTTTTTTATTTTTTTTTTATTGCCCGTATCGCCGATGACGCTTCTGGTACGCCCGCACTGCGCGCCACAAGTCTATTTTTCGAACCTCAGGCCAATAAATATCGGCGAAGTATAGCTCGGAGTACGCTGATTGCCAGAGGAGAAAACCACTGATTCGCACTTCCCCAGATGTACGGATAATTAAATCAGGGTTAGGCAGTCCAGCAGTATAAAGATATTTTTCAAATGTTTCTTCGGTAACCTCGTTTACATTATCCTTTATCATTTTTCGGATTGCATCAATAATTTCGGCTCGTCCACCATAAGCTATTGCAACATTAAGATAATAATCATGAAATTCCTTAGTTTCTTCTTCAATCTTTTCGATCGCCGCCTTAAGACCATCAGGAAGCATTTCTCTTCGCCCAATAGCCCTGATTCGTACCTTATATTTATAAAGAAGGGGATGTGTTAAGAGCTGGGTAAATTTATCTTCAGCTAATTTCATGATATTATCTACTTCATCCTTCTCGCGATTGAAATTCTCAATAGAAAAAACATATAGGGTAACAATTTTTATTCCTAATTCCCAGCAATAAGCAAGAACTTCTTCTACTTTTCTTGCACCGAGTGAATGCCCAGCCCAAATCTCCAAACCATGTGAGCGAGAATATCTCCGATTTCCATCTAGGATAATCCCAATATGATTTGGTTTTTTTAATTGGGAATTGGAAATTTGACTCCAGAGATGACGTTTATAGGCGTAATAAAAGGGATAGACGATAATATCTATTATTTTTTGTTTTAGACGTTGAAACAGACTTATCTTAATAGGTATTTTTTCTGATCGGACGGTATTATCTAGAACTTCACTCATTTTTCTGTTCGCCTGATTTCAAATTGCATTAAATTCACTAGATTGAGTTCGTCATGAGTTATAACTTTAAATATAAACCCATCAAACGAATTTTTCTTTAGTCGTGCTATAAATTTATTAAGTTTTTCTGGATTAAATTCGTTTGGTACTTTTATTTGCAGGAATACTTTGATATCTCCTAGAAATTTGCTGGTAACTGATCGAATTTGTTTTAATAATCTTTTTTCGCCATTCCAGAGAGTGCGGTTTGAGACAAAATTTAATAGATCTAAAAACAGAGCCAAGTAGAAATAATCATGTCCTAAGAATTCAGGGGATTTAGAAAAATTTACATTTAATCCTAGAAAAAGGTCAGGGTTGATCTTCCTTATCGCAACCATTAATCGTCCTGCTAAATTAGTAACTGAATCCATTCTAAATTTCAGCCAATCTGGGAATTGTTTCTTGATCCAGGGTAGATTCAATCCGTTATTTGCATTTTTTACTATGTGAGTTGATATTTCATGAAGAGCAATCCCTCTCTTTTCGGCGAGGGCAGAGCAGTTCGAGCAGAAGCAGCCGAGATTAGGTAATTTAAGATTCATCTCAAGATTTTCTAGTTGAATACCAGTTATTTGGGAAGATTCAGAGAGATTTTCAAAGTCAGCTCTAATAATATGCTCCAGTTCGGGGTTATTTGGGCAAAATGAAGAGGGGATAACGCGCCCGGATTGATCAATTTGAGAGATTTCATGATTTTTGGACGATTTAGAAGTGTTTTGTAAAACTGAATAAATCGGAGCGAGTTTTATACGAGTTTTAGAGTGAATTTCTTTAAAAATTACACTATCATTGCTTAACAAAAAAAGAATCGTATTATCTTGTAGATTTTTTAGTGTATTTAACCAAGCAGTGAAATTTTTTCCACGAATCTCAGAATTAATAGAGAAATTTACTCGCATATCACTTCCTACATTCTTCTCAAGTGATTAAATATTTTGTTATCAATAGAAAGGTATGAGATAAAACTCAAATAAGGCGGACACAGGCTAGTTAGCTCTAAGAAATCAAATTACTCTTTAATTTCAAACAGAAAACCCGCAGATTCGTATCTTGCGTTTAATAATCGGAACAATCTGTGAGCGAATTCTCGAAGAGTTTCAGCATACTGTTGTTTCCGCTCTACCATCCTAACAAGATTGTTGTATATTATGTCTCTAACTTTAGATGCGTCTCTTGGAACATCCTGTGATAGCCAATGGGAGGAAACCTTACAAATACGTATAATCTCGGGATTAGATATTTTTACTTGGTCTTTCACAAGACCCTTGAAATCCCCTATTGACTCGCCCACACGCTGTAAATAATCAGCAATACCGTGTGAGTATCGACACAAACTAATCAGGTTTGAGACTACACGCCGATGTCTCATGTTGGCAGCTTCCTCAAAAGCTAACCAAGGGCTAGAATCATCGTAGCTCTCAGGAATATTATTAACAATTGCTACATTGATAATATCGCTCAAATCTACATCATGTCCTCTCACAATTTTCTTCTTCATAACGTCTTTAAGGCTCGCTCCATCAAGATAAGTTCCGGATCCAAAATCCATTCCTTGCACGGTATCGTTTGATGTGATTAGAACGGCTCTATTTAATTTTCCTGTCCATAAATCAATCCAAGTAACTTTCTTTTCCCATTCCTGTGTGCCTTTATTCTTATGCCAGCTTCCATCATTCTTGAGAATATGTTCCAAAAGACTATTATCACCAATCCAAAAGTCGATATCATCGGTAGAGCGCTTTCTCCTCCAATCGCGCGTCGTGAAATCCCCTAAATAGAGCTTCATTGTGCCTCGGAGTAGAGTAACTTCACCATTTGCAAGTAATTTCTGCGCACTCGCATGGAATTTGTGATCTGGGTTCTCAGCTATTTTGTGGATATTCTTAAAGATTTTTCTAATCTCGTCAGCTACAATATCGACTGGGATACTACCATCCGAGGGATATTCTCGTGACCCACCTTTCAGAAAGTTGTAAAATAAGGTAAATGGGTCTTTGGGAATTATATATCTGGGATTATTAAATATAATTTTATTAAACTTGTAAATTGTAAAGCCGCCAACATCTCTTTGCTCGCGGATTGGGCGAACTTCTCTTAATTTATCGCCTTTGGTCACAGCATCGGCAAAAATATCGTAAATTTTAGGCATTGAATATTTAGCTGCATCTTTTCCTATAAAATTTTCCAGTAAACGTTTAAATTTCCTAGGGATAAATATGCGTTAGAAATCGTTGGAGTAGAATAAAATGAATGGCTACTTAGGAAAACTCTTACGTGTTAATTTAACTGACTCGAAAGTGAAAGATTATCCTTTAGACCCAGAATTAACTAAGAAATTTATTGGTGGGGCAGGTCTAGCATGTCGTATTTTGTATGATATGGTTGATAAGGGTACGGACCCTTTGAGTCCAGAAAATCCCCTGATGATTATGACAGGTCCTCTCACGGGTACTAGTATTCCTACCGCAGGGCGGACAGAAATATGTGCTAAGTCGCCTCTCACTAATATATGGGGAGAGACTGCTTGTGGAGGTACCTTTGCAGCAGAATTACGCTATGCAGGTTATGATGGGATATTAATTGAGGGACAGGCCCCAAAACTCGTCTACCTGCTAATAAAAGATGGGTCTGCAGAAATTCGAGATGCCTCTAATTTGAAAGGAAAAGACACCTTCGAAACCCAAAAGTTGATTGAGAAGGAAGTAGGAGAAGAAAATATAAAGGTTCAGTGTATTGGACCAGCGGGTGAGAACCTAGTGAGATTTGCAGCCGTTGTGCATCCTGATCCAGTTCGAGTCTCAGTAGCAGGGAGGACTGGAATGGGGGCGGTAATGGGATCGAAGCGATTGAAAGCCGTTGCGGTTCTTGGAACTAAGAAAGACATCCCACTCGCTGAGCCAGAAAAGCTTAAAGAGGTCGCGAAGGAAATAGCAAAGACAACTATGGAAAATTTTGGATCTCAAATGTTTCAGACGCTTGGTACGGCGGGGTATGTGGATTTTGCGAATGCTACAGGCGATTTATCAACGAAGTATTATACGGCTCCTGATTTTCCTGGGGCATATAATATCAGTGGGTCAACAATGAAAGAGAAAATTTTGGTGAAAAATGTTGGTTGTTACCGCTGTCCAATCAGGTGCGGACGTGAAGTGGAAATAAAGGAGGGAAAATATAAATTACCCCTGAGTCCGGGCCCAGAATATGAAACTTGTGCGAGTCTTGGATCTAATTTAATGATTGATAACCTAGAAGCAATGACTTACTTGGGGGTATTATGTGATCGTTTAGGGATGGATACAATCTCGGGAGGGGTCACAATGGCATTTGCGATGTACCTGTATGAAAAAGGAGTTATTGGTAAGGAAGAAACAGGACTAGAACTTAAGTGGGGTGACGCGGACGCAGTTATTGAACTCTTCAAAAAAACCGCAACTCGTGAAGGGTTCGGTGATATTCTCGCAGAGGGCACGCGTCGTATTGGAGAAAAGCTTGAGATCTCACCCGATGAAATAGCCTGTGTGAACGGTCTTGAAATCCCATTTCATGATGTACGAGCATACTTTGGAATGGCGGTAGCATACGCAACTTCCCCGCGCGGAGCGTGTCATGACCAATCTGACGTGTTCTTAGCAACAATTGGTAACAGTGGTCCCATGATGTATCCTTTTGGAGCAGAAGCTACGGATAGATTCCAAAATGAAGGGAAAGGGAAAACGGCGGCGATTATCCAGGATATCAGACAGGTTTATAATTCCTTAATTATGTGCATCTTTGTTAATCCATCTCCAGATCTGGTTATAAATGCATTAAACTACGCCACAGGATCCAATCATGATATAGATTCGATAAAACAAACAGGTGAGCGAATCCTCAATATGAAACGACTCTTCAACTTAAAAATGGGACTTACAGTCAAGGATGAAACTATCCCCAAAATTGTCCTAAAACCCTTAGAGGGTGGTACAGAGGGTAATGTCCCAGATCTGCAATTACAATTAAAAGAATACTACGCATTTCGGAAATGGGATCCAACCACAGGCAAGCCTACGAAAGAGAAGCTTGAAGAACTAGGTTTAGGAGAGTTCGTTAAAGATCTCTAAATGAACTGAACTTATTCCTTTTTTTCCTTTTATAATAATTTGGACTATTTATGAATTCTTTTTTTGTAGCTCATCTATTCTTTTATCTAATTTTTTATCATGAGTTTTCAACATAAATTTAGTCTTTAAACCCCGTCTTCTAGCCTCTTGTTCATATGGGAACGGACATCCGCATTTTGTACAGTCCACATCTGCACCAAGCACACAAGGAAGTTTTCGATTTAGGTTTAAGTCCAAAGTTAGTGTTCGTTGTGGCATATTACAACGAGAAGTGGCATCGGGAGCGTTTTCACTGCGCATCATATCAAGGTTTACATCTTCATTGAGTATAAACCTCGGGTAACTGCTCTTTAGTTCAACTAACCGGTCAATGATGCGATCGCGTTCCTCCCACGAAAGATCGAGCTGAGTTTTCTGAGCTGAGGTATGTTGGTACCCTTTAATTTCCTTATATTGTTTCAGTGGGGTGAAAAGCATCGCCATCATCCCGATTACAGGACGCCCGATTTCCGAAAGGTTCCGCACCATCTCCTCCAAACAGTGTTCATTAAGACGGTGAAAGGTAGCGAGAAACGAAACACCCTTTGCGGTTGTCGTTTTCAGATTCTCTATAATCTTGTCATACGTGCCTTTTCCTCTCACCTTGTCATGTATGGGTCCTGTCCCATCCATTGAAATGAATGTTAAAAGATTTCGAATTTTCGGTATGGGTAGTGTACCATTTGTAAATAGCTGATTAATAGCGAACAATTTCGCTCCTTTTTGCACGACTTCGGATCTAAAAAGCGGTTCACCACCACTCCACCCCATGCTTATAATGTTATGCCGTTTTTGAAGAATTTTTAGCCCTTCTAAAAACTTTTCGGCATCCATCTCTCGTGAATCATGCTCTTCACGGAAATAAAAGCAATGTTTACATCTTAAGTTGCATCTATCAGTCACATCGACTATTGCACTCTTGTGTTGAACCCCAGTAAGGTTTTCATACATTTTATTGTATCCCCTTGAAACAATCAACGATCTGTCTTTTCAATCACCTATTTAAAATTAAGTCTCTATTAGAAAAATTCTATACATACTATATTGTGGCACCACCATCAACTAAAAGGCAAATACCAGTTGAAAACTCTGCGGTGGCTAAGTATAGAGCTGCATCTGCCATTTGTTCGGGAGTTCCCAATCGTTTCAATGGTTGTCTGGAGATGAAATCAGCCCGAGCCTGTTCAGGATCGTCAAATGCAGCTATTCTCTTTGCGAGCGATTCTGTATCAGTAGTTCCAGGACAAAGACAATTCACGCGAATTCCATCTTCAATGTAATCAGCTGCCATTGCTTTAGTAAGTGACCATAAAGCACCTTTTGATGCAGAGTAAGGGGCGCGTTCTTTAACTCCCTTTACTGCAAGTACAGATGCATTATGAATAATTGTACCTTTAGTTTTTCGGAGGTCAGGAATGCATGCTTTAGTAACTAAATATACTCCAATTACATTGACTGCAAACGTACGTTCCCAATCTTCCAGCGAAGTATTATCAACACGTCCGGGAATAACAATTCCTGCATTGTTAAATAAAATGTCAATTTTACTGAATGTATTAACTGTTTTTTGGACAATTTGCTTTGCGGTTTCCGGCTTAGACACATCGCCCTGTACAAAAATTGCAGAACCCCTATTGTCATGGATAATTTTAACAGTATCTTTGCCTGAATCTGATTGGGAGTTCACGCATACACTTGCACCTTCTTTAGCAAATAAAATCGCCGTAGCTTTACCAATCCCAGCTCCACTACCTGTAATTATTGCAACCTTTCCTTTTAATTTCATTTTATTCACCTTTATTATTTCAAAATTTATATCATAATCCTATAATCTTTCTTGCTTCTGAGGGGGTTGCAACATCCCGACCCAGTTCTTTACTGATCCTTACCATTCGGGCAACAATTTCAGCGTTATCATTAGCTAAAACTTCCTCTCGAATATAGGGATAATCCTCCGTACCAACCCGTACATGTCCATCATGTAAGATGGCGAGAGTTGCAATTTTAGTCTGCTCAGGTCCCATAGTACTGACTGTATAAAGGCTTTCAGGAGGATAATATTTCTTTCGCAAGAAGAATTCATCAGGATCGGGAGGGGACCATGCACCACCTGGCCAATTGAAAAATGAGGATAAGAAATATGGAGCTTTTACCAAATTTTTCTTTATTAGATATTTAAGATTCCAGAGAGACCCCGTATTCCAAACCTCCCATTCTGGTTTGATATTGTATTCATCACATTTTTTACAGTACAGTTCAAGCTCCTCTCTTGGATGAAGCTGATGGACTTGAACCTGAGTGAAGCTTTCATCATGATGATTCAAAATAATAGAAACAAGATCTGGTTTGGAATTGAACAAGGCCTGACGTTCATGAATAGGATGACTGGACATACCAGCTTGAACAATAATATCACACTGATCTCGAACCCGCTCAACAATCAATTTTTCGTATCCCTTTATTAAATGAATGTGAGCGATGCTCGCTCCAGCTTCATAACATTTTACGACATCTTCAATTAATTCATCAACGGTAGTTGGCCAATTCTTAGCATCTGGATATATCCATGAGTTTGCGGTGGTTACAGTTATCATTAATTTATTCTCAGGATTCATCCGCATCAGCCCTAATTGTTTTTGAATAATTTAAACCAATGTAGTAAATATTTAATTCACTTATTAATAGATTAGTGCATAAATAGAATTAACGATAGAAAGACTAAAGGTTAAAATTTAGGTGTTAGATTGGAACTGAAGGATTATATGGAAAAACTTTTCTACCCAAAGTCAGTTGCCATGATAGGTGCAGCCAGCAAAAGAGAATGGCAAATTTTAGGAATTAAATTACGAAATTATAAGGGTAAATTCTATTTAGTTTCAAAAAATGATGAGGAAATTTTAGGACTAAAGTGTCATAAGGATATTTCAGAAATCCCGGATGAAATTGATCATGCAATCATTGCCGTCAATCGCATGAAGTTAAAAGAAACGATCATGCAGTGTATTCAAAAGAAATTTTATATGCTTCACATTTTTACTGCAGGGGGCTCTGAATTTGATGAAAAAGGAGTGGAGATAGAACGTGAAGTGCATAAGATTATAAAAGAAAGTAATATCCGTGCCATCGGATCGAATTGCATGGGTGTCTATTCACCCGGAGGGAGAATATCGTATGCGCCGATCTTTGCTGAAAAAGTTGGCTCAACCGCTTTTGTTTCGCAATCTGGAGATTTGACAACTCAGTTCATTATTCGAGAAAATCATCGGGGAGTCTATTTTTCAAAAGCAGCCAGTATTGGAAATTCTGTTGATCTGAAAATATCCGATTTCATAAATTATTTCAATTCTGATGATAAAACCGAGATAATTGCAGTATATTTTGAAGGATTTACTAAGTTTGATGAAAATGAAGGTCAAAAATTGTGGAAAGCATTGAAGGAAAATAAAAAACCGCTTCTATTTTTACGTGGTGGGTCTAGTTCTCAAGGAAAAAGAGCTATTGAATCTCATACAGGGACTATTGCATCAGATGATAGAGTTTGGGAGGCGGTATATAAACAAACTAGCGCATTGAAAGTTGAATCATTCGAAGAACTTATTGATACCACAATGGCATTTAATTACTGCAAAAATTTATATCCAAAATATAAAAGTATAGTATTAATTGGGTGGTCGGGAGGTAAACTTGTCGTCTCTACCGATCAATTAGCTCAATTGGGAATTGATGTACCAGAAATTGACCCATCTACAAGAGCTAAGATGAAAGCGATGATTTCAATTGGAAGTGTACGAAATCCTGTGGATTTACCTTGGATTGCTCGGGAAGATAAATACCATGAGATATGTAAGTTAGCTATTAATGAGGATTATATTGGGGGAGCTATTTTAGAGACAGGAGTTTGGGAGGAATTAGATGAACGATTTGAGAAGTATTTTGGGAATCTAGTAAAGAATTACTTATCTGCAAAGGAGATGGGGAAACCTTTCCTAGTTGTATTACCCCATTCACGTCTGCATGCACAGCGTGAAGAGTATAAGAATAGATTACAGGAAAAAGGAATTTGCTCTTTTCCAACTCTCTTAAGGGCAGCGAGAGCGTTTGCGAAATTATACGAATTCCACAGCTATAAAACACGGCTTCATCCATAAAAAGAAGCTCGACAAAATTTTTAAGAAAAGTTATTTCTACGTAAAATCAGATTCATTTCATTCAAAATATGGATGATAGATAAAATGAGAAGATGTTAAAATGACGGATGTAGTAATCGTTGATTATATCAGAACGGCTCAGTCGAGAGCCAGACCAAGACAACCGGAACGAGATTGGTTTCACGATTTGCTCGGTCCTGAGTTATGTTATTTGTGTATTGATGAACTATTGAAACGAACAAAGATAGATCCAGGGATTATTGGAGAATGTGCGATAGGGAGTGCTTTTGGCGTTTGGGAAAATTGGACTTATGGGGGAAGAGCTGTTTCTTTACCAGGAAATCTTCCAATTACTGCCCCAGCCATGTTTATAGACCGGCAGTGTGCATCTGCAATGACTGCAGTCCATGAAATCTATTTAAAGATACTCACCGGATATATTGATGCGGGAATAGCAGCGGGTTTTGAACATATGACAAGGGTACCTATGGGTTTAGATAATAAATGGATCAAGCCGAGTCAGAGAGCATTTACGCGACGTAAGGATATAGATTGGGCAACTGCTACAAACATGGGGCTAACTGCTGAAAAGTTAGCTGCTGAAATGGGCGTAACTCGAGAAAGGATGGATAAATGGGGGACACGAGCGCATGTATTGGCTGAAAAAGCAATAGATGAAGGATTTTACAAGGGCGAAATATTACCACTTGAGGTAGAATTACCTGATGGGACTAAAAAAGTCTGTGATTACGACCAAGCAGTCAGACGAGGATCAACGTACGAGAAAACGGCAACACTAAAGCCTGCATTTAAGAGAAAAGGTATAATTACCGCGGGAAATTCATCACCATTAAATGCGGGTGGTGGCGCTATATTAATTATGTCTCGAGAGAAAGCTAAAGAAGCTGGACTTAAACCAATGGCTACCATCAAATCTATAGGCTGGGCGGGTGTTGATCCTAGTGTGATGGGAAAGGGACCGGTTCCAGCGACTGAAATGGCCTTAAAAAAGGCAGGATTAGAAGCAAAAGATATCGCTTTCTGGGAAATCAACGAAGCATTTGCAGTTGTCGCTTTGTATTGTATTGATCATTTTGGAATCAATCCAGACACGGTGAATGTCAAAGGTGGAGGTTGTGCAGTCGGCCACCCGTTAGGTATGACTGGAATCCGATTGGTTGGAACTCTAGCCAGAATATTAAAACAAGAAAATAAAAGATATGGCTGCGCAACAATGTGCGTTGGTGGCGGGCAAGGAGCAACTGTAATAATAGAAAATGAAGATGCTAAATAAGTATTCCTTTCATCTTTTTTTTTTTACCTTCAACCATTAACCAATTTAAAAAACAATATTTTTCTATTTTTAAAATACTAATTTAAGTAAAAAAAAACATCATAATAGAAAGTAGAAGTAAATATGGAAGGACTTGTTATGGCTGAAAAAGTGGAAGAAAAAGAAGAGGAAGTCTGGGTAAAATTCCTGCGAAAGCATTGGAAAATGACATTTCTGATTGCGGGTGGTTTAATTGTGGCAGGGATTGGTGCGCTTTTTGTATTTCTATGGTTTAAAACCATCAGCGGAGTGACTCAGGTATTAGGAGATTGGACGGTAAATATTACAATAAATTTTTTCTTAAATCTACTTCTCTGGGAATTTCTTATTATTGGTATTCCAGTGATAGCTGCGGCAGTTGTTATAATTTTACAATGGTGGAATAAGTTACCCGACGATGAGAAAGAGGAATATAAAAAAGAACCAAAGAAAAGAACACCGCGGAGCGGAATTACAGCAGGAAGTGGCGGAGGTATCGTTTGGTTATTAACCTTTTTTGTTTGGTTGATAATTGTCTATACAGGTGGACACTGGAATACTCCATTTCAGAACTGGACATTAGATTATTTTATTGAGTCATCACTGTGGGCATTTCTTTACGTTCTGCTCTTTGCAGGGATTCCTGTTGCGATCTTTGTAATCTGGTGGATCCGTCGTGAGGTAAAAACCTCCTAAACTTTTTTTTAAAAGGTTATTGTTGAAAATGAGTCATTATAATAAGGTTTAAAAGAATCTTATAGAAAGGATCTTAGGGTGCTGCTCTTGGGAAAAAAGAAAAATAAAGCTAAGACATTGTCAAAAAAGGGAAAGGTGCCTGCGGGACGAGTTCGAGCTTCCCATATTCTTGTTGACAAATTAAGTTTGGCCCAACAAATAAAAGAAGACATAGAAGATGGAGCCGATTTCCGGAAGTTGGCTGCGGACTACTCTACTTGTCCTTCAAAGAAACGTGGTGGGGATTTAGGGATTTTTGGTCGTGGAGAAAATGTTCGCGAGTTTGAAAAAGCTGTTTACAGTATGAAAGTTGGAGAAATATCCGATCCAATTAAGACAAAATTTGGCTATCATATAATCAAACGCACCGGATAATCAGTATGGGTGATTTTTATTCCAAAGAAGAGTAGTCAAGACTCAATGGACGACATGAAAATTTTATCATCTGGGTTCGGAATTTTTGTAGTTGTCCAAGCTGTTGTCATTTGGACATCTATATTCATTCCTTCAGTTATTGGGTTCATTCTTATAACTAATTTCCCTATACTTCTTACATTTCCTTGGTTTTTTTTATTGATTCCATTGGTGATAGGACTTTTCTTCCTAACTGTTTTTTGTTCCATTTTTATTGCGGTGATTGGATTGAAACTCTTATATCGAAAATATCCTCCTCGCGAGGGATCCTTTGATATTGATCTTTCTATCAACGAGACTCGCGGTTGGATGTATCGGCGTAACATAAAGGGACTTGCTAACGTATTTAGAGCGTTAATTAAAATTCATGCCTTACAGGTTTTCATGCTCCGTGCATTTGGACTTAAAATTGGTAAGAATGTGAAATTATATGGTTATGTTTCGGATGATCCATTTATCGAAATTGGGGATGGAAGTATTCTGGGTTCAAGATCGATTATTTCGGGTCATTTGTATGATAATTATAAAATTACATTTAATAAGACGATTATTAAGAAAAATGTCATTTTTGAACCGGTTTCAGGAGCAGTAGGGGCGATATTGGGGGATAACTGTATTATTAGGGGGGGAGCATTTCCAGGAAATATAGGTGGCGGTGCATTAAGAGGGCAAAAAACACGAGGAAACGGTATTTTTGATGGAGTGCCCATGCGAAGGGTTGGTGATTACTCAGATCTCACTTCAGAAGAAATAGAGCAAATAAAAAAATCGATAGAGGAATACAGTAAACGAAATGTGGATAAAGAAAAGATTGCTCCTATCAAGATCAGTACATTAAAATTGGTTCTTTATAAGGCGCTAATTGTTATAATGGGGTTATTGGCGGGTGTGGGGATTGGAGTTTTATTTTATTTTACCGTATTTTCATTTTTCTATATCCAAGTAGGAGGATTTTTAGGGAGTTTTTTGACTGTAATACTCATTCCAATTTTTATCCTGATGGCTGTAGGTTTCTTTCTGACATTTGGGGCAATAGCAGCGAAGTTACTAATTTCAACCATTCCTGAGGGGACTTATGAATTGGATTCAAAGGAGGCGAGGAAGTGGAAATTCAATTATTTACTGAAGAAATTTCTTATTTCACTATTTCATGCCACTATTTTTGATCTTGCAGATGTTTTTGTTCTCCGATATGTCTACGGGAATAAAATTGGAAAAAATGTGATAGTAAAGGAAGGACTTGTTGATCCAGAATACTTGGAAATTGGCAATTATGCCAATATTCCGGCACAAGCACGAGTTCATACCCACAACATAATCGATGGAAAATTAGTACTCAGAAAAGTGAAAATTGGGAATAAAGTCATGGTTGGATCTGTTGCACATCTTGATGTGGGGGTTGAAGTTGGGGATGGCGCGATTGTTGCAGTCGCGACTCGTATAAAGGTTGACGCAAAGTTAGAACCAAATGCCCTTTACCTCGGAACGCCAAATTATGTGAAATTTCCTAAAGATCTACTGAAAAAGGTTTGGATTAAACCCGAAAAAGAAACACTTTAATTATAGTAGTTGTTGCAGAAATTTATCACCCAGAATTGCACCTCATTGATAATGAAAAAAGAGTTTTTTATATTTAATATTCAATATGATACAATATGAAACGAAAATTTTTCTTTTTAATAGTCACTTTTTTGTTATCTTCCAGTATCTTTTTAGTAATAATCATCTTAGGATTTTTGAGTGGACCTGGTGCGGACCTAATTCCACCCGAATATATTGATAAGTTTGTAGCAATACTTCCTGGGTCAATATATACAGATATCATCTTGATTTATTCAATTCCTATTATTTGTTTTGCAATCTACTATATTATCTCACCGTATCTTAATTTATTCTATATTAAACTTCACCAATTACTATATCGGCTGTTTAGAAGGCCCTCGAAATATGGGTTAGCGAAATTAGGAACAACAGTAAAAGCTGGGCGCCTTTTTTACCGAGCTCTAATTGTAAGTCTTTTTGCATTCAGTATCGCATTTGTGGTTGTGGAATTGGGTTATGCAGATTTATTCCGTGCAGGGATGGCGCCTCCTGCTTCAGAGACAGTTTATGCTCTGAATATCGCGGAAGCCGTTTTCTTAGGCACGTTTGTAATCTGTCCAATAGTAATTATCGTTTTTTTTCCAATCTGGCAATTAGAAGATTCGGGAGTAGTCTCCTACCGGGTTTTTCATGAGGATAGGATGCCAATCGATGTTCAAGGAGTTCATTCAATTTATAACAATATGCTATTGGGTTATGCAGGTGTCTCGACTATAATATCATGGATTTTGTTGATTTCAAATATTTTTTCGACAAATCCAGAACTAGGTGCCGCGTTGCTTACCCCGATTATATTAATAATCCTACCTTTCATCATTACAGGGCTCCTAGCGTTTCCAATCTATCTCTATGAACGCCTCTTTTCAAGAACTAACGCCCGAGTTCAGAGAAAGCTTGAAAAGTTTAATTTTCCTGATATAAAAATTCCTCACTTTGAAGAGTTAAGGGAGTAATTAATCAGCATTCTGATTATTAAATTCCTCTTTTTTTTCATCTGATTCAATTAACGAGTTACATTTGTAACAAATTTTTGGCTTTGATTGAAAAGTCGTCCCACATGTTGGGCAAGTGGTTTCAATCACTTTAATCGGAGCTTGTTTAACGGTTTGTTCTCGCGGGCTGATTAAATGTGCGCTAGTTATTGCGGGACCAGATGCAATGAGTCCAAGAAGCAATCCAATTCCAATGGTCTGTCCAAGGAACTCTAAAGTTGTCCGGTTTGTAATAAAATCACTCCAAAAGGTGGGAACATATCTAGACATGAAAAAGATCCATGTGATACTTAAGACCAGACCAGTTAGAAGAGAGACCAGAAAAGCCCCTTTCCATGAGCGAGTTATGAGTCCGCTGAGAAAGCCTGCGATGAGCCAAGAAGGAACAACCCATAAATGCTTGAAAGGGTGATGAAGTAGTTCCAAGGTAGCTATTACATGAGGCGCCTGAAATTCGATATAATTGGAAGCGTAAAATTCGATAACTGTTAGATTTAAGAAATATACCAAGAAGACTGCAGCTAAAAAAAAGATAACGCCACCGAAAAATTTTCCCATTAATAACACCGATTTATTCTTGCATAGGTTCAACTTTTAAAATAATACCATCCATTTGTATTACTTTAATCTTCATTCCCGATTGAACAAAACCTGCAATACTTCTTGCACTCCAAACTCGACTTCGTATTTTAACTTGACCCCTTGGAGTAAGATCGGTAATTGTGATACCCAGCTGGCCTTTCATCTCATCCTGTGGGTCAATCTGTTGATGTGTAGCCACAGGTTTATAGATATAATAACTTATCCAAATGTAAATGGCTAATATTATAATTGTTCCGAGGATGATATAAATGGTAAAGAGAGGAAAGTAAATTATCAAAATAACTGCCACAATAACAGCTATGATGATCTCCAAAAAGGCAGTAAAGAAGATGAACCGCCATAATTTCCAATCAACCATAAGAATTCCTCAAGCTAATTTTGAAGCTAACGCAGTTGCGAAGGCTATTGCGCTCTCATATTCAAAGATTGGGCCCACCCGTGACGTATCAATTATTGGGCGAGGGATATTAGAATACCATGCACCATGAGACCTCCCATTACCCAAATGTATTAGTGTTCTATAAATTAAATTACCAGATATTCCATCGGGGGCGATAATTATTCTACATTCTGCATTAATAGCGTCCTCAATTAAAATTTCATAGTGATGGAAGTGTTTTACTACCCTTTGTTCTTTAAGGATGGAAATTAATTCCTCAGCTTCTGCAAGAGTTTTATCAACATGGGTATCTCGTCCAAAATCACCCATCCGACCTCCAGATAGGATTCCGACAGGTGATTCCTCCAGCTTTAATAGTTTTAAAAGCAATGCTCCAGCACGGATGAGAGTTACTTTTTCAGCCAGTCCTTTCCCCTCATCAATACCAATGGGTGCGAAGAAGAAGGAGAACTTCGATGCAGTTTCAAGAAGGGCAATCCGAAAAATTTTTGCGACATTAAATTGTTGTTTAACTTCGTTCAAGAATTTTGAAGAGCTAAGGGATCCCCGTACTATACCATCGACATTATTATTGTTTAATAATTCAACCAGCGTTCGTTCAGGAGTTAAGGAATGATGAACCTGCAGTTGAGATGAGATTCCAAAGGATTTTATCTCTTTTTCATTACCTACAAGGAGAATTTTTCCAAAGTTTTGTTGTGCTGCGGACTCTGCAGCACGAATAGTGCGACTAAGATATTCCTTATTTGTTGAGGATACCCCAATTCCAATAAGTTGTTTCCTTGTTCGAGCAATTTCCTTTATCATCTGAATCAAAGGGAGTCCTCATCAAATTCTTTTGAATTCTTCTGGAACGTTCTCTGTAACTAGGCTGAGGAACCGAATTCCATTTTTGATATCATTAAGGGATGCCACAGCAGTAGGACTGTGAACATATCTTGTTGGTATTCCTATGTTAGCTGTTGGAATTCCACGTCGAGTGAGAGAAATCTCGGTTCCATCAGTAAGTCCGCCCTCCATTATTTCTAATTGGTAAGGAATTTCATGCTTTTCAGCTAATTCTATGAGAAATTTTTTAACTCCAGGATGGATAATATAACCATCTTGTAGTGAGTTCCGTCGTCCATGAGCAATCGTGATGGTTGGACCTTTCCCTAGATGGATGGGGGAGGCATCTGGTTTAACCAGAGGGAAATCGCCAGCTAGAGCGATATCAAGGCTGATGCCCAGAGCGATAGGATGATCGAGATCAATACCATAGGTACTTGTTCGAGCACCCTGTAACCCAACCTCCTCTCTGACAGAGGCAACACAAATTAAAGGCGCCTTGGGTTTAGCGTTTTTAAAGGTTTCAATCATTATTGCTAATAATACTCTATTATCAAGTGCTTTTCCGCAAAATAAATCATTTGATAATTCTTGATAGGGCCCAATCCATGTGATGGGATCCCCGATCTCAATCCCAAGTGCTTTTACTTCTTCAGCAGATGAGGTACCAATATCTATAAACATTTGTTCTCGTGGGACTACCTTTTTACGTTCATCTAAACTCATCAAATGTGGGGGCTTCATTCCTATAACACCCGGAATAGCTCCCTTTGATCCATGAACTAGTACGCGTTGGCTGAGCGTAGTTTGATCAAACACCCCCCCGAGATATGAAAAGAGAATGAAGCCTTTTTCATCTACGTATCGAACCATCATTCCAATTTCATCCATATGGGCCATAATTAGCGTAACTGGTAAATCTGGGCTTGAGCCTTTCTTGATAAAAATAAAGTTACCTAAGGTGTCGGTATGTGAATCATCTGCATGTGCTGATACTTCTTCCATAACTAATTTGCGTATAGAATCTTCGAACCCTGAGGGGGCGGTTGCTTCGATAAGCAGTTTTAAAAGCCGTTTTAATTCATCATTTTTGGACATTTTAGCGCTTCCGTTTTCCATTATGAGCAAAAAATATCAAAATTTCTGGGTGAATTTGATTCACTTTTCCCAGCCCAAATCGTTCAAATTGGATAACTTGGTTTATTTTAAAATTTTTACACTCTGGTTCTCCCAATCCGTTTATTAGAGTCCCATCGGGCATAAGTACCTGAATTTTAATATCATTGGAGGGCACCCACTGAATTTTTCTAGTTTTCTTAGGTACATCATCCTTTGACATGCTATGAAATAGCGCTTCAATTGTATCATTTTTAGAAGTAATCGTTATGTTACAGAGATCTTTTAATCGAACTATTGAATTTTCCTGTAAATTTTTTGCGTCAGAATTAGCGATGTACACTTCCGCTGAGTTTTGAGTGATGGACAAAGGGATCGTCCGTGTACCTCTTTCAGGATATGTTGGATGTATGAAAGGGTGTGAAACCAACTCAGGAAAGGTTAATTTCTGAATTATTACTTTAATTGGATTTGGAACAAAAAAAAAGCGCGGAGTTTTATTATCGATTAGCCCTTTATTACGGGCATATAAATCAAGGGGACTATATTCAATATCTACCTTTGACAAACCCAGATTTAAGATAGCCTCGCGTAATGCGGGTGGTTCGATTCCCCTCTTGATAAGGGCTTGAATACTCCACGTTCGTGGGTCATCCCAACCGCGATAAACCCCCGTTTCAATCATTTTCCGGGAATAAGTTTTGCTCAATTTTAAGCCTTTAAACTGAATAAGCCCGTAATGCGTGAATTCAATAAGTGGCCAATTAAACTTCTCCCAAACCCATTTTTCGATATAATCTTCTTTATATAAATCCTTTCCACGCAGGATATGTGTGATCTCTAATAAATGATCATCAATTGCCCATGAGAATTCTAACAATGGCCAGACAAGATATTTAGACCCAACCCTAGGATGAGGACGTTTGGCAATTCGCATCGCTACAGGATCTCGTACTGCGGGATCAGGATTGTTCATCCCAACCTTAAGTCGCGCCACTGCTTGCCCTTCATCATAATCTCCATTTAGCATCTTCTCCCATTCTTCAAGATTTTTTTCAACTGGTTGATCCCGATGGGGACATGGGCTCTTTTTTAATTTGAAAGTTTCTCGCCAGTCCTGTGCAGGACATGTGCAAATATATGCAAGCTTCTGTTGAATAGCCTTCTTACAAAAGTCATAAGTTTTTTCAATTCGGTCTGATTTGTAGATTTTCTGGTGTACTTTCACATTAAGATAATCTAAACTCTCAATAATCATGTCATAAGCATCAGGAACAATGACTTTCTCCTCTGATCCAATAGTATCATCAAATACAAGCAATAACTTCCCCTTATATCGTTTTACATAATAATCATTTAATATAACCATTCGGGCATTTCCGATATGAAGGGGTCCGCTAGGAAACGGTGCTAATCGCATGACAACCTTTTTCGTCACATTTTCTAAGGGAGGGAGTTCTTTTTGTTCCTCGGGTTTTTTTGTTTCCCGGAGTTCAGCAGGAAGTTTAGCAATTTCCGTATTTCGTTTTTCCTTGGACAATTTATTTACTTCTTCAACGATGTTTTTCACAAGAGGTCCTACTTCATCTCGTTTAGCACGAAACTTGGGATATTTACCGAGTATTTGTCCTAAAACCGCTTTTTCACTAGCTTTTCCATTGTATTTTACGGCATTCAAAAGGGCATATGCTCTAATAAGTTCTGCTAATTCCATTGGCACAGAAATTGTCCCCTGTTTTAAAACCTATTTTAAACTTAATTACTAATAAGAAAGAATCCTATATAAAAAAGAAAATAATAATTTGAGGGAGAACTATCTTAAAGGAGTTCCACAAAAAGTACAGAATTTCCAACGACCGGAGATAACCTTTCCACAATTTGGACAGGCAGTTGATTGTGCAGGGGCAGGTGCGGTCTTTGGAGCAACTTCAAGAGCTATAGGTGCAGTCGGAGATGCGGGAACGGGTTTAATAACAGGTCCTGTTGCTTGCTTGGGTGCTTGAGGAATAAACGGAATAAAAGTTGATTCCTGGCTTTCTTTCGGTTTTGATGCAGATAGGAATGAACTGAACGGTGCTGGAGAGGCGCTTGGGGCAGGAGCTGGTGCTTGAGGTGCTGGTTGGCTTACAAAGGGAGCTGGTTCCGGCCTTGACATAACAGGGGCTGGTGCGGGAATCCTAACAGGCGCAGGTTCTGGAATGCGAACGGGTGCAGGGGTTGGAATTGAAACTGGTGCAGGGGCTGGAATTGAAACTGGTGCAGGGGCTGGTGCGGGAGCTTGTGCTGCTGATGGCTCCCCTTCAGGAGTATTTAAAAAAGCGAGCGCTTCCTCAAGTGAATCACCTGATGCAGCTGCTGCGGGGGTTGGCGCAACTACTGGTGCAGGTATAGGAGCTGGGGTAGGAACTGATATAGGTGCAGGTGTCGGAGCTGGTGCGACTACAGGGGCGGGGGCGGGAGCTGGGGCTGGTGCGGGGGCTGGGACAACGACTCCTTCCTGCTGGATTAAAATTCGCCCTAATTGAGTGAATAAATCATCAACATTATCACCCGTCTTGGCAGAGGCTTCATAATATGGCCCATTTAGTTTGGTAGCCATTGCAGTTGCCTCCCCGCCAGTTACTGCTTTATCTGGTAAATCGCACTTATTCGCAACGAGGAGCGCAGGGATTCCGCTGCAATAATCTGTTACTTCTTTATTCCATTTCGTTAAATGATCAAATGAAGAGCGATTTGTGATATCAAAAACATATATAACTCCCATCGCACCCTTATAGTAGAGTGGACGGATGTAAGAGAATCGTTCTTGACCACCCGTATCCCAAATTTGGAGTTTGACTCTCTTGCCGCCTATTTCGACCAATTTTATAGCAAAATCAACCCCGATGGTCATCTTATAATGGTCCTGAAATCTACCTTCGGCAAATCGAATGGTCAATGCCGTTTTACCTACAGCACCGTCGCCAACAACGATTACCTTGAACAAATAATCATAATCAGACATATAATGCATCTCGTTATCAGGAATCATCAGTTAATACGAAATCTCATCACTTGTGAAAAGATTCGATTTATGTCCATTTAATCAATATTATTATCCGCGATATTTAACCTTTGTTTCTCATACAAGAACTTATCTAAAAACACTCTAAGGACAAATTAAATAAAAGATTTTATACTTAAGATAAGGAAAAGTTAATAACGGAATTGATAGTAAAATGGTAAAATATTTATCACAAGACTGGTTGGAATTGGGGCGGATTGCAGTAAATTCTAATGAGGAGTTCCGCAGGTTGGCAAAAAATTTGAATTTAACAATATACCATATCATTACGGATGTACCAAATAAAGGAACAATTCATTTCTGGTCGACTTTCAAAGGAGGACAATGCGTTGAAGTATCATTAGGAGAGAAATCTGATAATGATTTCACCTTAACTGCGTCTTTTAATATTTGGAAAAAAATTCATAATGGTTCGCTTGAAATTGTGCAGGCGGTACTTGAAAAAAGTCTCAGAGTAGAGGGAAAACCAGTAAAAGGGATAAAGATCTTAAAATTGGCACCATTAATGAACAACATCATCGCAACAATTGAGACAGATTTTACAATATCTGATCAATAATTTAAGAAACATTTTTCTAATTGGTCTTTTATCATTGAGTAGAAATTTACTAAAGAGGTGTATCAGGATGTCAATGAACATGATTAAAATACCCGTCATCTATCATGGGAAAGGATCATTAAAGGAATTAAGGAGCCTGAGAGAACAGAGGGTTTTGATAGTAACTGATAAAGTAATTTGGGAATTGTTCGGTAAGAAAATCTCTAAGTATTTGAAGAAAAAAGAATTCAAAGTTTTTGATGAGGTTGAGCCTGACCCAAAGGATACAACAATCGAAAGGGGTCGGGAAGTTGCACTTGAGTTTAAGCCAGACCTTATTGTGGGAGTTGGTGGAGGATCCGTGTTGGATTCAGCCAAGGCTATATATTTCCTTTATGAACGAGAAGATAAGAAGCTATACGACATGAATCCTATGACTTTTTTTAAATTAGGGCAAAAAACGAAATTGGTATTGATCCCAACGACTTCAGGTACAGGTGCTGAACATACATTGGGAATTGTTGTGACAAATACAGAAACTGGGCAGAAAATGGCTTTGGCGTGTTATGAAATAATTCCATCAGCAGTGATTATTGATCCTAAAATGCCTATGGGAATGCCACCTAAATTGACCGCTGCCACAGGAGTTGATGCCTTGGTGCACGCTGTTGAAGGAGTAATTAATAGCTTAAATAATGATTTTACTGAGGCAGTTAATTTACATGCGATTAAGTTATTATTTAAATATTTACCAATATCTTTTGAGGATGGTGCTAATGAAGAAGCAAGAGAAAAGGTTCATAGCGCAGGTTCATTGGCAGGTATAGGTTTCGGCAATTCAAGTTGTGGAATTGGTCATTCCTGTGGTCATGCCTTAGGCGGGGTATTTCATATACAACATGGATTCGGAGTCGGTATTATACTACCTTATGTGCTTGAATTTAATAAACCAAACTGTGAGAATAAGTACGTAGATATTCTCGAAACTCTAAATATACTCAATAGTAAGGATCCTACCGCCACATTAGTTAGCAAAGTTAAAGAACTGCTTAAAACAATTAATATGCCTACAACCTTGAAAGAAATAATATCCGAAGCAGATTGGAATCAAAATTTTGAAAAATTAATTGAATTTGTGATGGCAGATATTTTAGTAGCATTGAATCCGAGAACGACTAAAGAAGAAGATTTCCGAAAACTCTTTCAGTGTGCCTATGAAGGAAAAAGTGTGGATTGGTAGGAAACGGTTAAAAATCGACCCGCTTTCCTTCCCACATGTATTGATAGATTTTTTCAATTTGCTGGAGATCTGGCATTGGAGTAGTCATAGATATACTAGAATCTTCATTGGTGAATTTGATTAATGTAGGGAGTTTCTCATCAAATTCTTCCTTTGTAATTCCAAGATCAGCGAGTTTGATTGGAGCGTTAAGGGTTTTAAGGAGGGATCTCACCTTCAGGATTAGTTCTTCGGCAATATCCTCATCGGAACCGCTTAATAGCAAGGCCCGTCGACCTATGTCAGCCAATTGCTTGACTACCATGGGTTCATTATTTCGTGTAAATTCCATAACATAAGGCATTGCTAGCCCAACACATAAGCCATGTTGTTTATGCATTAACGCTCCAACGGTATGCCCGATAGAATGCATAAACCCAACCTGGGAATTCCCCATTGAGAGCCCCGCCATGGTTGCTGCATTATGCATCTTCTCGCGCGCTTCAGGATCCTCACCCTTTTGATAGGCTCGAGGTAGATACTCGAAAATGAATTCTATCGCTTTTATTGAATAAGCATCCGAAAAATCATTCCGCCACCGGGAGGTATAACCCTCTATCGCGTGAGTAAGAGCGTCCAGTCCTGTTGCGGCTGTGAGGACAGGAGGCATTTCCGTTGGAAAGGCAGGGTCAATAATAGCGTAATCAGGCACTAATTGCCGTGATGGAGTTGTTATTTTACGGTCCTGGGCGGTATCAGTAAGTACCGCCGCCCACGTGACATCAGCGCCGGTGCCGGAAGTCGTTGTAATTGTGATGAATTTAGCTTTCGTACTTAATTCTGGGTAGGAAACAAAAGGATTAATAGATTCAAGGGTGTGATCAGGGTAATGGTACAAAAAGAAAATACCTTTTCCAGCGTCCATGACAGAACCTCCACCAATTGCAATGATGTGATCGGGACCATATTCTTGGCAGGCTTTGGCACCTTTTTGAACAGTTTGAAGCGAGGGATCTGGTTCTACTTCATCAAAAACTTGCGTAGGTATATTTTTCAACTTTTTTAGTAAAATATCTACAAATCCGAGTTGCGTCATGACTTTATCTGTAACGATAAAGACTTTTTTCATTGGAATTTGCTCTAGATAATCTAGCGCGCCCTCTCCGAATATAAGAAAGGGATTTTTAAAATACCACATTGATTTATCCTCCAATTAGTTTAGAAAAAAAGAATAAATTTAGAGCTCAGTGCCAGGAACACCCATTATAGCATTGACCATTTCCACGGCAGCTTTCGTATACCGCATGACCATAGCCATATCGCCTTTAAGTTTGAACTTTCCAGTCATTAAGCCTTGAATCGGGTCCAATTTCTTTTCTGCAACCAGTTTCCAGTTTGCGTAGGGTCCACTCATTATGAATGCAGCGTCCTTCTCCTCGCTTGCGGGGATTTCTGCAGTCCCGCGACACACTCCATCATGTAGATCAATCCACAGCTTTGTGATTGACCCATCTTCCTGTTCAGCAATGAAAAGGAAGTCACCTTCCCAACCTTTACCGGCAGCATTGTAAGCTTCACTTGCATTTAGAGCTTTACAATATTCTACTGCCCATGCACCTGTTAAAAATTTAACCATTTTTAAAACTCCTTATTTTTTTGTTTATTCTTCCAAATTTCACCGTAATTTAATTTTAAGTGATGAAAATACTATCACTTTTCTTAACATTCTAAATTTCACTGTATTTAAATTTACTTTTTAGTAGTAAAAAGGGAGATTTCCGTTCTATGGATGTCCTATATAAACAATTCCTGACGGCCCTGAGGACCCAAGCAGAAATTTATTGGGTCCATTACTAAATCTTCTTGGAATTTTTTTCAATTACTCGAGCAATTAATTCATTCACAAATGTGATTTATTTTCTACAAGAACTTCGTGTTTCGACCCCAACCCTTGCTTATTATTTTTTCGCCTGAAATCTCTTCATCAGGAGTTTCGTGATCAATATCGAAATATACTCCGTTCAATGCTTCATCGAACGTGAGATTTAACGTATCTAGCGTCATTTTTTCACCAATTGGGCGGGTAAATACTAAGCTATCTTCATCCAAGTAAGATTTCTTATCTTTAAGGTTTGGAGCAATACAACCGACTGATTGTCTAGGAGTAGGTATTCCCAAGTTATCCCATTTATGCTTCATGAATGGAAGTAGGTCAGGTATTTTTTCGTTTAGAAAGCTTTGACGAACCTCTTCTTCTATAGGTTGGAGTACTAATTTTCCTTTACTGGTCAATCCCACCATTTTTTTTATAAATGATCCACGATCTAAGTAGAGCATTGTCGTTAATAAACTGGGCATGGGATAAAAGGTAACTAAATTCTCGCCTATGTTGTATAATCTTTTGGCGTTCAAAACATCGTATATTCCGGAATATGTTTCAAAACAAGAGGGTCTACACCAAGCTTCTAAAACGCAACATCCCCATATCTGACCGATCGAATACGGAGTATCAGCAAATTCAGGACTACGTTCATTCCTCACATCTAACAAGATATCCGTTGCCAGTTGTGCGATCTTTTCCATACTTTTAGTTTTCTTTGGAATATCCCGCAGCTTCATTCCCCGCTTCATATGGCGCCGTTCAAACACTTCGTCATTTATATCAGCCCCGATAACAAACCAATCAACTGGATAACCATTGACACAATGGACGGTCACAATGAAGGTTACTTCTAATTTTTGGTCATCGAATCCGATGAAGGACATCGATCTATCACCACCAAACATCAATTTTATGAATCCTTGTGTTAAATCCAATCGTAATCCAAGCACTGGTGGAAAAAAGCAATGACTAAAAGTTTTTTCCGCTTCTTCAGCTGATCTTTTCCCGGAAAGCAGATCCTTTGCAGTATAAATGCTCTCATCAAGTCTTATCTGTGCCCAATCATGTAAAACAAGGGAGAAGTCCCTCATGAACTTATTTACTCGTTCAAATCCAAATTTCTTGTAAAGATCATAATATAATTCCATGAGGGGCAGAAGTTTTTTGTTCCTTATATTATCTGGAATGTCTCCATACGAGAACATGTCCTTAATCACCAATTTATCCGTTTATTTCACATATAAATATGTATTTCTTTGGTTTCATTTTTCTAGTCTCTTTAATAATCAATCTAAAGAAATTTTTTTAAAGAAAATTATCATTCATCTAACTAACTTGCCGGTCAGTTTCAGCCCAATGTTTTTCTCGTAATTTCCGCTTCAAGATCTTACCTTGCGCCGATTTTGGTAGACCACGCTTAAATTCCACCGATTTAGGGGCTTTATATTTTGCAATATTTTCTTAATAAATCTAAAGCACTTTTTTTAAAAAATAAAGTTTAAAGAAAATTATCATTCATCTAACTAACTTGACGATCAGCTTCTGGCCAATGTTTTTCTCGCAATTTCCGCTTCAAGATCTTACCCTGCGCCGACTTTGGTAGACCACGCTTAAATTCCACCGATTTAGGGGCTTTATATTTTGCAATATTTTCTTTGCAAAAGTCTATTATATCCTGTTCGGTTATATCTTTTCCCTTCTTATACCCACGTTTTAAGACGACGACCGCATGAACTGCCTCTCCCCACTTTTCATGTGGTACCGCTATTATCGCACATTCGAGCACTGCTGGGTGTTCATATATGACATCTTCGACCTCTTTTGAAAAAACATTTTCACTTCCAGACTTAATCATGTCTTTACTTCGATCCACGATGAAGAGATAATCATCCTCGCCCAAATAGCCCATATCACCCGTGTGTAACCAACCGCCCTTCAACGCTTCTTTGGTCTTCTCTGGTAGATTCCAATACCCAAGCATTATGCCATCTCCCTGAACTACGATTTCGCCTACTTGTCCCTTTGGCAACTCATTATCCTTCTCGTCGACAATTTTTAGAGTGACACCCGTCATTGGACGTCCTGCCGCTAGAAGGAGATATTCATTTTCAGGTTTTTGAAGCGCAAAATTATGATCTTTGGGCGTAAGCCATGCAATGACTGGCGAGAATTCAGATAAACCATAACCTCCCTGAAATTTCATACCAGGAAAAAGTTCTATTGCCTTCTTTAGAACTGCAGAATGCATGGGAGCTGCCCCATACACAATTGCTTTTACGCTACTCAAATTATGTGATTTAATGAGGTCATCCTGCTGCACAAATAAATTCAACATGGTAGGTACAAAACATAGTGATGTGGCTTTCTCCGTCTCAGCTATTTTAAGCATTTCTGAAATGTTAAACGTATCCATCGTTAGCACGGTTGCTTCCGCTAGCGAACTCGTAAGCACACCTAATGTTGCAGCCAAATGAAAGATTGGTAGGGGTAAAAGAATTCGATCTCCTTTGTCGGTGGTGGTATTTTCTCCAATACCCGTGGCGATTGTCAATAAAGCGCTTTGGATTACCCCAAAATGTGACAACATAACTCCCTTCGGATTTCCTGTTGTGCCACCCGTATAGGATAAGAAGCAACAATCTCTATCGTTTATATCTACTTGAGGGGGTAAATTCGAATAGCCCGTCGCTAAGTCCTCGAAATCCTTGGCAAATTCTGATTTGAAATTATTCTGTTCTTGATCAAAGCAGTAAAAATCTTTTAAACTCTTACATTCATCCATTTCTTTGAGTACTTTCACAATTGGCTCGAAAATGCTGCTGTAAATTAAAATCTTTGGTTTAGAATCATTAATAATGTAGGCTAATTCCCGCTTACTCAACATTGTATTAAGGGGAATCGAAATAACACCTGTCTTGCCAATCCCAAAGTAACAATTACAGATCGCATCGCTATTTGCCATTAATAGTGCAACACGATCGCCCTTTCCGAGCCCTAGTTCGAGAATACCGTTCGCGATAGAATTTGCCCGGTCATCAAACTCTTTCCATGTGGTATGTTTATCCCTAAACACAATGGCTTCTAGATCTGGGGAATGCCGCGCATTCCGTTCCGAAATATCACCTAACTTCATTTCACATTCCTCTTCAAATAATTCCCAAATAAAATTTATAAATTAGAATTTAACATTTATTACTTTTCTAACATTTATAAATGTTAATTTGCATTATTATTTAACAATAATTAAAAAAAACAATTAACTGCAAGAGTGAAAATAGTAGGAGAAAAAGATGCCTAGTTCAAAAGATAACTCCGAAAAATCCGTTACTTTTTATTTAAGAATGGACTCTGAAATATACGATGTAATAAAAAACATCGCCGAAAAACGGCGTGTTAAAATTTTACAAGTAATTAGGGAATACTTATCATTAGCGAAAATACTTGAAACCGATGGTTGGGGGGTATATAAATCATCTAAACTCGAACATCGCATTTTCTTAATGCATGCGAATGTATTTAGGGACTTAGTCGAACAATTAAATCTATCGATTCCACAAGCAACGGAATTGAAAATGAAGATCATAGAAAATGTTTTAAATACAATTAATGAAATTTTCCAGATATATGAAATCGAAGAAGTGGAAGAAAAACTCGAATTCATGGCAACGTATGGCTTATTGCGATTTCAAATTACTCGAATCCCAAAATCGGAAAAAACAATGGTGATGATTGATGATGCCATTTTAATGGACCCCTTGATAGTAAAAATTGTTATGAAATCTATTTTTAAACAGGAATTAGAGTTAATTCAAGAAAGTGAAAATCGCTTAATTTTTGAAATTCCTGGTGAGTGAATTATAGGAATAGAAAAATGAAATATAATGCCATTCACAAGTATATAGCCTCTAAAAAATCAAATGGAGTAAAAGTTACTGAGTATATAAGTTCACTTGATATTGAATCAATTAAATCTAGTTTAAGAATCCGTGTTGGTGAAGGTTCAGCGCCAATCATGATCTCTAAAGATGAAACCTTTTTAGAATTAGGTGCACCTTCCAAGCAATCAATCGCGTTTGTAGCTCAACTCCCGAAGAAGGAAAACATAAAAAATGGGAGAATTACTTTGATCGGTCCTGAAATGAGCGAATTGAAAGGTCAAAGCATCTCATATGCCCAGATTATCATTGTTGCAGGAGAAACAGATGAAAAATTACATAAACGAGTTGAACGTGCGCAATACATTGGTGACCAGATAGAAGGATACATGATCCGAAATGTACCCCGTCGGATATGGAGTCGAATTTCCTTTGAGGTCATGGACAAACAATTTTCTTTCAAGGATTTAGGAATGGCGCTGATTTTAATTTATTTAAAGTCCTTTTCTCATATTAAAGCTATCGAAATTGTATTCGTAACGTCCAGTGATGAAGATATTAAAGAACTTAAACCGCTGATGATTGAAAGTCAAAAAATATCAACTGATAAGTTCCAGCAAGTAAAAAAACGATATGAATGTGATTATGATTGGAGTTGTGATACTTGTGATTATACCGATATTTGCGATGAAATCCTAAATATGGTCAAAAAGAAAAAAGAACTTGAAAAAAGAAAGACAATTCGGGACAAAGAATTGGAAATGGTTGAATAAATGTGGTGTGCGAAAAATTAAAAAAATTACCATAGGAAGAAATAAATAACATTGTTAATTTTATGATAAACAAACTTATAACATTTATTACAATTGTTATAAAAATAACATTTATAAAAAGATCCTTATAGGAAGAAATACAAAAAGTAAGAGAAATTTTATCAAAAGGGAGATTTTTAAAAATGATGTCAGATCAAGCATTCGAGAAATTAAGAAATGTCGTTGGATTGAATTATTGTAGTCGCGATTTGGAGGATTTATACGTTTATTCGTTCGACATGACCGAAGAGTCGCCAGGTAACCCTGGTGGAATTGTAATGCCTGGAAACGTTGAAGAAATACAAAAAATAATAGAAATTTGCAATGAGTATAAGATTCCAGTCATTCCATATATATCTGGGGCAAATATAGGTGGTCTAACAATCACGCATAATAATGGATTGATGGTAGATTTAAGGCGTTTAAATAAAGTTATCAAACATGATGAACATTCAAAATATGTAGTTATAGAACCCGGTGTAACATTTGGACATCTAAAAACATATTTGAAAGAGAATATGCCTGATTTCATGTACAGCTACGCGATAGCTCCACCTTACACCTCGGTTATTGCCAATGCGTTATTGGAAGGATTAACTGAATACTCTTTCCGATGGGGTGCTATGGGCGATTGGATTACGGGAATAGAAGCTGTTTTACCGACCGGTGAGGTGGCAAAAGTGGGATCGTGTGCTACGAGCGATAAATGGTGGGGACGATATCCTTTACCAGATATGATCGGTTTATTCGTTGGTTGGCAAGGAATGACAGGAATCGTGACAAAGATGGGAGTGAAGGTGGTCCCAGAACCAGTTACTAGACAAGATTTGATGGTAACATACAATGATTTTAAGTCTGTACCTCCAGTATTGCGAAAAATAGCGAAATCTGATTTGATTCATGGCGGTTATGGAGTCACTTATGAGGCATTATTGATGATCGCAGGAGTGCGCCATCCACAACCACCGAAAAAGGAATCTGATCCCGATTTTGCTCACAATATAATGCTATTGGCAAATTCTAAAGAGGAATTGAAATCAAAATACAGGTTTATTAAAGAAATTTGCAACGAACAACAAGAAAAAGATTCAACAAAAATATCCATTTCGAAATCTCAGAAAGGTAAGAAATTGGTACCCTTACCAAGCCAATTCCCAGGCTTGCTGGGTCATAGAAGTGGAGATAAACATGGGGTTGGGTTAACCTGGTTAGGGACGTATTCACCTATCGATATTTGGCCAGAGTATTATACAAAGGGTTATAATTTAATGAAGAAATATGGATTTACACCGATTATCTGGATAAAAATGATGGATTCCGCGCATTTTACAGTGGTTAGATTCATAGCACCCTTTGATAAAACAATCCCGAGTGATGTCAAAAATGTTCGTAAAATGTTGCTTGAATTAACAGATATTTGTTTGGATTACGGGGCAATTCCATATAAATGTCCCGCTTGGGCAGCCGAAAAAGTATTGGCACGGGCTGACCCTGGATATAAAGCATTATTCAAGCGTGTCAAATTAGCATTGGATCCAAACAATATAATGAATCCTGAACGATGGGCATTTGATAAACTTGTTAAAGG
>JAEOSY010000407.1 GCA_016840125.1 Candidatus Helarchaeota archaeon
TCTAATAGATTCAAGCTCTTTCTTTAAAGCCGCTTCAATGCTTTTTACCTGAGGCGCATCAAATACCTGCCGGATGCGGTACATATTGGGATATTTTGTCATTTTTCTACTCCTGCAATTTTTTTCTGTCACTCTTTCAATGGCATCCTATTTCCATTTTATACTATACGAATAGGGTAGGCCGAAAATAATCATTAAGCAAATAGCCGACCCCAAAAAATGATCCTCTTTTTCAAGATATAAATTGCTAATTACCAAGATTCAATCTTTCATTTTTCAAATCAAAGTTACATCTTGATCTGTCAACACACTCAGTTGCAAAACGGAATGGATATATCAAATTTTCTTGGAAATGAAAAACATAGATATATTGGAGGTATCAAGGCTGCCAGAGAAGTTTCATAATCCATATCTGGAGTGTCGGAAGTGCCACATATTAGCGATTTTATCAATAGCAAAAAGGTCTCTCTCATTTATATATGTAAATATATAACGGATGTCCCCATTGCACTATTACACAGGAGCCAAATTGAAAAATAGAACCTTTATCTCCTTTCAATCGCAGTCAACGATGAGTCGCATTATGAGGCTCTTGAATTGGAGTTTTTCAACAGCTCCAATTAAGACCTCATTAAAGAATCTTTCGTCAAGATACTTGTCAAGTTTTGAAAACGCTGAGAAATAATCCTTTCCACTATCCATTTTTATTTTTTTGAGCACCAGCATCTTATCACGTTTTATGCCTGCAAAACCTGTTGTATCGGGTTTTTCAAAATATGCCTTAAGACGCCTTTCTAACTGGTGTTGGAAGGCCTCAAATGCATCTTTACCTTTACCTATCTCTGTTATTAGTAGCCGATGCGAGTACCAGTCAGTTGTTGAGTTTTCTTCGCAGCGGACCGTTTTTAAAACATCGCTTTTGGTATCTGACAGAAAACCATGATAAGTATCTAGTGTGTAGCGATACCCCTTAGCGTAATTAATGAAATATTTAGCCTCTGCTCCAGCGCCTATTTTTACTATATTTATAGGAACTTCTACCCCCAAGTTAATCTTAACCTCGAAACTCAATTCCTCATCACATGATTTTTTAAGTCCCCTCGCTAACTCATTGGAATCATAATCAGCCAAGCATCTGGAAAATAAACGCTTCAATTTAGACAGCGTGTTTTCATCAGTTACCATCTTAACCTGCCGATAATTACCTGGATTTATGGGAAACAAACGATAAATTTCATCTTCTCCCTTGACTCTAATAAGCGCTTCTCTTTCTATGAAAGCGCCACCTTGTTGCTCCTGCGAAAATTTTACATTGTAGAACGGTATCTTCCCTGTGTGATCTGCATTGTCCCAGTCGTCAACGTTTTCATCTGTGTAAACGATATCGAATGCGGAGCGAGAGAAACTGCCAATTTTTTTTGGTGTTTCCGTTTTATCTTTAGGTTTATTGAATAGTGTCACGTCTTCCGTAGGACTAATCGGAATGACAAGTTTATAAGGTGAATTACAGCTTAATTTTTGATCTTTATATTTTAATAAGCTTTTTAAGGGTGTTATGGATGTCCTTTTAATATATCCAAATGAACCGTCTGAACCAACGAATTCAACGTATGGGTATTTTGTTTCGCCCTTTCCCTCTGATATAATTCTTTCCTTCACGAAGCCATTTTCTCTGACAATCTTTATCAATGTCATAGCTTGGATATAGCCCTCTCGTTCGAACCTTTTAGATTTCGGATCTTGCTCTAATTTCAAATAAAATGTTCCCCCCTCATTGGATCCTGGGTAAACGATATAAATGTCATTACATGGATCAGTAGTCGCAGAGATATTAGTAGGTAACAACAGGCTAAATAGGGTGGGCAAAACAGTTATAAGCGCTATCCTTAACATTTTTCTGACCTCCTAATAATATATTGTTTGGGCCTTGGATAGTGATATTTATAGAAAGAACGCGTTGTGCATTCTTAATCAAGCGGCCAATAACCCGCTGCGGCAATACTTATTTAATCAACATTTCTATGATCTTCAATCCATCGCCAAGAACGCCTCAAATTCGTAAACAATTAATCGGAGATATTCTTCCTTTTTTTGGATGTGCCTTCCGGGTTTCGGTTAACTGGGGCACAATTCTTAAATCCCTCTACAGATGGAGTAATAAATATTAAATATTCAAGCTCTAAATTCTAAATATTGATCCTTTGCCCAAAAGTTATATCTAATAAAACAAGATTTATTAATATGATGATTAAAATATAAATTAATTTCCTGAAAGTAGATTTCGTTTCTTTTTCATTATTCCGAGATTTAGAGAATTCGAGAGTAAGTTTTTTAAGACCTTCATCTGAAATGTCGCTGGCAGTTTTGGAGGTGTTGAATCGATCGCAAAACTCCCTACAGCATTAGATTTAATAAATGCTATATTTTCAAGTTTATTGAAACTAAGAATTACAAGAATTGGCAATCAATAGGTCATTCGAGGACAGAGCATGCGAAGTAATTTCAGGGCAGTTTAATATCAGGCGAGCTTCAGACTGGGGTATCACATCAACTATTTATATAGTTAGATATCAAAATGAACGTATTTAAGTCAAGAAGTTTGAGGCTAACAATTTGACTATTCAACCAATTAACTAATCAACCAAAACTATAATGCCGATTTTGATCCCCAAAAAAGCGATATAGGCCTCAAAAACACCTATAAATGGATCTCTTTTCCATAAAAATTAAGAAAATATGACGGCCCGACCATGATTCATTTTTACTTAAATATCAAAGAGATATCGCGGCCCGACCAAATTCAACCATAATTCACGGTAGACTGTTGATTACATCCTCAATAAAATCTAACGTCTCTGGGATATCAACACGGTAGTTAAAGCCAGTTGCAACACATGGCGTATCGCCCCAGGAAGTAATCCCGACGAGGATTTCAGTTTCGTCAGGTTCCGTCCAAAAAGAAGGACCTCCGGAATCACCGTAGCAGGATCCGCCATCGCCCGTGGCGTGGTTTTGTGACAGCCTCAACCACGCTTTCAACAGCGCTCTAAACTCAGACACTGCAGACTGCCGTCGATCTTCGAACGTGATGTCAGGCGGCGGCCAATCCAAAGTCCCACCGTATCCAACAACGGTAAATTGAGGTTTATTTGCACCGCGATTTAGTTCTTTATTTGCCCTCAGATCGTCAAGAAAGCCTTCATAAGGGAGGTTGGCCGGAGTAATCCCTGATACAGCTTGTGCGAGAACAACAATTCCCACGTCATGAGGGTTTGATTGGGGACCCCAGTAATAGTCCGGATGGGTGATGACATAAGCCACATCAAGCAAGGTGGGTTCATTCAAAGCGTCCTGGTCGAAATTGACCTTAACAATAGGTGCAGACTCTTCTAAGCCGTCGGTACAATGCCCAGCAGTCAGAAATAAACGAGGATGGATCAATGTGCCGGAGCATATCGGAAAAAGTTCTGGGCCAGAAACAATCACCATTGCCCCAACGTTAGGGTGCGTTGTATCTAACTCACCCCAGGTGATAGCTGCTACAGGAAGGATGCAAACAAATAAAACGAAGAACATGGTCGTAATGATCAATACTTTTTTCATTGGACTATCCTCCTTTTCTCGCGGCGATCAGCCGCTTTGAAA
>JAEOSY010000408.1 GCA_016840125.1 Candidatus Helarchaeota archaeon
AGTCCTGGCATCATCCATCTCGGATTTGCTACTCCATACTTCCTAACAATCTGAAACAATTCTACTTCCTTGATTTTTGGAGAAATATAAAATTTTGGTTTCAATAAATTTTCGCCTTTCTGTATTATACCTTCTTGTTCTGCGATGAGCTCCAGAGGAGTATGTGGGTATATTCTCATCCCGATAAACACAATTATATCTCCATCTCCTTGCCACAAATTCCCTTTAAAACTCTCGATAGTTTCTAGTTGATCAAAAGATGCTTGAACAGTTTCAAGTGTTTCTCCAGGACCTCCAACGATCATGTGTATCAATTGTTCTATTTCAAGCTCAACACATTTTTTTGAGGTTAAAATAGCGTCATTAGTAGCTCTTTTCTTGTTCATATTGTTTAGCATCGCATCAGATAAGGATTCAATGCCTGTTGCTAAGTGTACAATTCCGCTTTCTCTCATAAGGGGCATGAGATCAATAAAATCTTTATTTGGAGCATAATTGACTCCCATTTTCACATCAATTTTCTGCTTTACAATTTCTTCGCATATTTCTTTTACATTCTTATAGTCTAAATTGAAAAGGCTATCAACTATGAATATGTTTTTAATACCGTAATTATCAACCATCACTTCTAGCTCCTTGGCGATATTTCCTGGAGAGCGATAGCGTGGTTTAGAACCTTCAATGTACCTATAACTGCAATATATGCAGTTCATGGGACATCCCCTCTTTGTTTGGATATTCCCCCAAGTAGCACCATTCACCTTCATTGGATCTATTAAGTATGCGTCGTTATCCAGTAAATCTCGCATTGGAAATGGGAGCTCGTCTAAATTTTCAACATGCCAAGGTGGTCTTTGATGGTATGTACCATTTGCATCTAAGAAACAAACCCCCTTCTCAATTTTTCTAGGATCCTCTCCATTCTCAATGTACTTGAGGATTTCAGCAAATACATATTCTCCTTCACCTACCACTCCAATATCATGATTTAAATCCTTGAGGATTTCTTCTGAAAAAATGGAAAACCCAGGTCCACCTAAAATTATTTTAGTATCTGGATCAGCAATTTTTTTGATATACTGAATAATCTTTTTCACAGGTAGATAAAAGAAGAGATTTCCAGGATAAGTCGTTGAATCAACGTTTCGAATCGATATACCTATTACATGAGGGTTAAAATCATTTACTACTTTCTCAATATCTCTCCTACTATCGTTGCTTAAGGTTAAATCCATTAATTTTACTTCGTGTCCTTTGCTCAGGAGATAAGATGCTAAGTATGCCTCACCAATAGGTGGAACCATCACGTGAACAATCTCTCGACTCCCTGAAAATATTAATACGCGCACTAGCTTCCCTTTATAAGTTCATTTATTATTTTAATTAAATTTAGTTTACAATATCATTCTATAATTTCCATTTGATTTTTTTGGATTTCATCGATGTCGTGCTCATGATCATTCTCGTGCCAGCAGAAAGGGAAAGACCCGAAGAAATCACCCGTGATATACTCTGCAGTTACACGACATCCACCGCCACAATACTCTAAATGATGACAAGAAGCACACTTTCCTTTAATCTTCTTTCTGTCTCGAATATCCTTGTAGAGTTGCGAATTTAAAACATCTTCAAAATTATCTACTAGTGCGTTTCCAAGTGTTAATGTTGTAGGATACCCTGCTGGGTATATCGTTCCATCTATGCCAAGACCCATCATCGTTCGACAAGCTAAGCATCCAACCCCCCATTCAATTGCTGCCAATTCTTTATCGTTTTTAGGTTTTTCCATAAACGGAACCATATCATATATCTCATATGCAGGTAATGTACCGGCTTTGCCATTTCTTATCGTTTCAATTGCGTGTTTGTATTTAAAATCGTACATGGTTTTATATTCTTCCTTATTGAGTCCAATTTCCCCCCAAAATTCAGCTGCTCGATTTTGCTTAACAACACATCTAAAATATGGTTGAGATCCCCATTTTTCCGATAATGCTTTGAGCTCTTCTAACTCGTTTACATTGCGTTTCATTATAGTAATTGAAGAACACACGAAAATTCCATACTTTAAACATAAATCTATCGCTTTCTTAGCGTAATCTAAAGAATTTGGAAAACCACGAAGCTCATCATTTTTCTTGGGATCGGCACTATCAAAACTTACAAATACATGACTGATATTATTCTCCTTGCACAATTTAGCAAAATCTTCGTCAAAGCAGACTCCATTGGTAATTAAAGCATGAATATAATCGTTCTCTTTGCAAAATTTCATGATTTCGCCAATATCTTTGCGCAATGTAGGTTCTCCACCGAACCATACAAAACAAGCATGCCTACCTTGATTTCGCAAACCAGTTTCAACATTTTCTATAATCTGACACCATTGTTCCGTTGATAATTCTGGTCGGGCTATTTGATCGTCCGCTGCACAATGAATACACTTTTGATTACATACATCGGTAATATACATTGCAAAATGGATGTTTCCTGGATGAAACCCTCTTTCAATTTTATCCCATTCAACTTTGAGTCTATCTTTAAGTTCTTTTAGTTCAATGTAGCGTTCAACATCGATATCTAATGATTTTAGATCTTCAACCATAATAGGTTTAAAGGCTTCAGGGATTATATCAAATATCCCCATAACCACATCCGCGTCGTTAATGTAAGCTCCGTTTCGATCGAGACATCGTTTTGCAGCAGCTTCTACGATCAATGGTTCTACTGATGGTCTAAAACCTTGGGGCATTTGTTCTGTAATTCTGCCAAATAACTGTTTTGTATCTTTTTCCCATTCCATAAAGAATCAACTATTTTATATTTTAATGAGTGTGATCGTCCTCATGCCAACAGAAAGGAAGTGCCGCTAAGAAATCTCCAGTCTCATTTTCTGCATGGACTCTACAACCACCACCACACATATCAAGGTGATGACATGTAGAACATTTTCCTTTAATCTTTCTATCCCTTATTGCTTTAAACATTTCGGATTCCATTATCTCGTCAAAATCTTGTTTAAATACATTACCTAACGTTAATTTAGAAGGATAGTCACAAGGGAAAAAATCACCGTTAACATCAATTCCTGAGACTGAACGACATGCTTGACATCCAACGCCCCATTCTAAAGCTGTTCGCTCTTCATCGTTGCGGGGGACCTCCATGAAAGGAACCATATCATAAGTGTACACCTTATTAAGGAAGGATCCTTTGCCTTCTCTAATTGCATCGACTACATGTTTAAATTTGAAATCATAAAATTGACGAAATTTTTCATAAGACAATCCTATATCATTCCAATTTATCTCAGCAGTTCGTTGTTTAATAACAGCTCGAAAATATGGGATTGCACCAAAGGAAGCTAATTTCTCTTTTATTTCCTCTAACTCATCAAAATTCTCTTCTTGGACTGTAGCCGTACATATAACCAAATGACCATATTTTAAGGCTAATTTAATCGCCTTTTCTGCTGCTTCTAGTGCTTTTGGAACACCCCTTATCTTTGCAGCCCTCTCAGGATAAACACTATCATAGCTAATAAATACATGATGCATCTTGGCATCTGCGCAAACTCTCGCGAGTTCCTCGTCAAAGAGCATACCGTTTGTTGAAATAGCTTGGTAATATCCCTTTTCTCCACAATATTTTATTAATTCTTTGATATCTTTACGAAGAGTAGGTTCTCCTCCAAACCAAATATAACACCCTCGGCGACCACGTTTTCGCAAAGTTTGTTCGACATTTTCAACAATTTGAATCCACTCTTCTGTTGAGAACTCAGGTCGGTTGCCTAGTAACTCTGCCGCACAATGAATACACTTCTGATTACACCTGTCAGTTAGATACATCGTAAAGTGATAGACTCCAGGAGCCCACGCACCACCGACCTCGTCCCACGTACGTGCGAATTTTTGCCGAATTTCCGATAATTTGATATAACGATCGGTGTCTATCCCTATGGTTTTTAAATCTGCCACAACTGTAGGTTGAAACGCATCTGGAGTGATTTCAAATAGAGCTGATAACAAATCATCTTTACTTACTAACCCAGAATTCCTTAGTCGAGCTGTTTTTTCAGCAGCTTCGCGCAACATCGGCTTTACTGAAGGTCGAAATCCCTCAGGTGTTAAATCGGTAATTTTTGTGTATAAATCTTCAATTTCTTTATTCCATTCCATTTTTTTTCACTTTTTTTTATTTAAACTGTTAATTATTACATTTTTTTCTTTGAAAATTATTTTGAAATTAGTAAAAAGTCCACTAATCATGAGTTTCCACCCTCTACATTTATTATGTTTCTATTAGAATTAGAGTATATACAACTATTTTTAGAGAGAAGATCGTAATTTATTATGTTTTTAGAAAAGTATTGAAAAAAAGCATTAAAATTATTTTTTGAGGTAATTTTCTTGCGAAAATTTAGTGGAAAATTTAGTTGATAATAGTTCATCAACTCAACTAAATTATGATAATATCCACTCTTGTTGCTAGTATTGCTATTATTGATTCCCCTCTTGATTACTGTATTAATCCCAATAGATTCTTCATTAACGATTGTAGATGTATCCTGTTTCAGACCTAAAGGTAAATCTGACTTCAAAGTTGATTCTTCCCGTGTCCTCTGAGTATCAAGAAAAACCAATTCTGAATTCATTTCTAAGTAATTTCGTTTTAAACACGCATTCACATAATAATATCCCCCCCTTTCAAGAAAAGCAACGATATTAATGACAATAATAATATCAATCAAGTGACCCGTAGTGAATTGGAAGGCGATAATAGGAGAATAAAGAGTGGGGAAAAAAAGCGAGTTACCTGAATCAACATAATCGATAAATAAAGAACTTAGAAATGGAATATCTCTCAAAAATAAATAAATAAATGCAAATGGAATAGACGCAAGGATAAAGGGAACTATTGAGACTTTTTTCAATTTAGTAATCTTTTGAGTAAAAATCATAACACTAAGTAATTTCTTTTATTGGATATTTTATCTTTGAATTAAACCTTCTTCGTAATATATTCTTAATAATAAATCAAAATTGTATTTAAAAATTACGAAATGAAATAGTAGATACATAGAAGATAAGAGGAAAAGAAACTCCTTGAATATAACTTGTGGATTTAACAAATAATATCAATTTTTTTTTATATAATTATTCAAAATCTTTAGATTTTTTCTTGATCTCTCTTTTCAGGAATTTTATGCCCGGTTGTCATCATTGTAAGTG
>JAEOSY010000409.1 GCA_016840125.1 Candidatus Helarchaeota archaeon
CTTTCAGTAGCAGCCCCGCCACGGCGACTCCCGCGAGTGTTCCTCCGATTATCACCATTCCTAGCAATACCGTTGTAAGTAGGGGATCGTTAGGGTCCAGTGGATTGGAGCCACGCTCGATCTCCATGCCATCGGACAGTCCATCCCCGTCCGTATCCGCCACGAAAATGTTTGTGCCGTATGTATATAACTCTGCAGCATTTGTTAAACCATCCTGATCATAATCTGCGGTATTCGCCAAGAGAAAGACTGTTATATTCTGAATCGTGCCATTATTCCCAGATACGTCGACCGCCCGATAGGCGATTACATGAGGACCGTTGGACCATCCCGCCAGCGAAAAATTCGTCCCGGTTATCCAGCTGCCCGTATCTATCCGGTATTGGTAGACGCTGATGCCGGATCCGACATCGGTCCCCCCCCAGATCTCGAAGTCTGTCGTCTCCAGGGCGAAATTAGGCAGATACGGAAGGGTTACATTGAGGTTACACGGTCCCGGGGGGATACCATCTCCCACGGTCAGCCAGCGCGTCCGCGCCATGGTGGAATAGTTGACCCCGCCGGGGTACCACGCGGTCACGTTATACACGCCCAGCTGCGTGAATTGCGACACGTTCACCAGCGGCGCAGGCCCGGCATCCACGAGCGAATCGTTGAGATAGAGGTAAACGGTGTCGCCCAGGGGAAAAGTAATCGTGAGGTTGCAATACCACGTCCCATTGGTCTGATGATTGGCAGGCGTCCCATTGAGCAGGAGGTCCATGTCAGGGTTTATTTTATTAACGGTATACGGTTTTAGGAGCGTGGCATTCCAGTTACTGGACGTATCGTTGAACATCCACCGGTACTGGTAGGTGCCTGCCCCGAGATCTACTAACTCGTAATAATACTCGTCCCCGGCGTGTGTGCTCACGGTGTAATTCGTGCTATTCCACTCCAAAAACACGGTGCCCAGTCCCACATCATCGGTGACTGTGAGGTTGAAATTGTAGCGTTGGTTCGCTGTATAATTATGCGGGGAACTCCGCCCCTCTATCGCATTGGAATACTGCGGGGCTTGGGTGTCGGGCAGCTGCACGAGCACGCTCTCACAGTTCGAGAGCGAGCTGTTGTGGGTGCCGTTACTCGCGACCACTGCATAATAATATTGCCCATTAGTGTAGATGTTATCATTCCAAATGGTGCTATTAACGTTTTGGATGGGATTCAGACCGATGATAGAGTTAATGGGGAATATTTCCCGGTAGACATAGTAGGCAGTCGCCCATACTACCGCACTCCAGTTTAACGTGATATTTCCATCCAAATCAGGATTGGGCAGGATTGATGCTAAAATCGGTGCCTCTAGTGAAATAATAGTGTGTTTGTAGAAAATATCGAAATCGGTGCCAGAGCCATTGTAGTCAGTTGCATCCTCCCAAGCAACGTGCACATACCCGGCCGCATCTACCGCGATGGTTGGATTCCAAGAAAAACTCGTGCTCTCCGTGGAAATTAATTCCATGGAAGTCCAAATCCCTGTTGTAGCATTCCAGAATTTGTAAAAAACATCATTGTCTGGTCCTGCACCTTCAATGTCAGACGAATCCCTCCATGCAAGGTGGACATTACCACAATGATCTGTGATGATAGCTTGTTGGCAAGAATAAAGCACACTCTTGGTGGAAATTACTTCTGTGATGGTCCAATTACCCAGAGTGACATTCCATCGTTTGTAAAAAATATCCCCATCTGAACCTGAGCTGCCGTATTCACTTTCCTCGGGCCATACCACATGTACATGCCCTGCTTTGTCCACAGCGATTTCAGGTGGTGTAATCTCACCAAGTCGCTCCGTTGTGAGGAGTTCGACATCACTCCATAAGTTGGTAGTAGCGTTCCAATACTTATAAAAAACATCATGGAAGCTACCTGTCAACTCCCACCAAACCACATGAACAGTTCCATTGGAATCTATAGCGACTGATGGATTAGAAGAACTACTGTTACTTTCTGTGGAAACTACTTGAGTTATTGTCCAAGTATCAGTCGATTTATTCCAGCCTCGATAAAAGATATCGGAATCAGGACCTGTTCCAGTATAATTCATACCGTCGCTCCAGATTACATGTGCGTTACCATGAGGATCCACCGCAATTTGTGAATCGAAAGACCCTGAGGTAATACTCTCATTGGAAACTACCATAGTCTCAGTCCAATCTCCTGATGTATTGTTTAAACGTTTATAGAAAACATCAAAATCGCTCCCTGAATTATTATAATCTGTATTATCTACCCATGTTAAGTGTATATTCCGATCCGCATCTACTGCAATCGAAGGTAAATATGAGGTACCATTGTGCTGGAAGGAGACCACTTCAATGGGAAGCCAAGTTTGGTTGACCGCATTCCACTGCCTATAGAAGATGTCTGCATCCGTCCCAGCCCCGCTATAATTTGTATCATCATACCATACAAGATGCAAGTTTCCTACATTATCTGCAGAAATTTTAGGAAGATAAGAGTTATCTGTGCTCTCATTAAAAATCAACTCCGTATTTGTCCAGCTCCTTGATAATTCCACGACCTCTAACCCTCCCGAGAATTCCTGCGAGTTTTCGGTATATCCCTCAATAAAAAAAGGAGAATAATTACCATATATCGGTAATATGAGGACTGAAGTAAAAATTATCAATAAGAGCCGTTTCAATTTATTCCCTTTCATAATAAATTATCCCAAAGATATTTTAATTCTAAGAATCATTGCCCTTTTTTAATTGATCTGAATCAATATTCTTATTACAATTTTGTTTTCTTTCCTAATAATAATTGTGTGTGATTCAATTCAATCACATCTTCAACATCAAATCTAATGATAAATCTCTTTTAAATTCCACAAAAAAGAGGTAGTTAATGTGATTAAGCTCTTTTAGTCTTTTAGGTAAATTTACGCAAATAAAATCACGATTCGCATTTATTTAATGTGTTTAAATATGCTCATCAAAAGGTGAGTTTATAGGTGTTTTAAATGAATTCTAAAAAAATCATAACACTAATTATAGTTTTCACATTTTTTACATTCCTTATGAAAATAAATCCAAATTTTAACCCGACATCACAAAACCTAGAAGACCCAACAATATTTCAAATTAAAGAAACTCTTAATCTTAACATAGATAGTGGTAAACCTAATTATACAGGTGAAACTTTCTCGGGTTATGCGTGGATTCATGGATCTGTCAAGGCCACCTTTGAATACTGTAGTTTTTATTTAAATTCCACCCTGAGAATTTACACCAATGCCTACGCTACCTTTAACAACTGCAATTTCACGTTGAATTCCCTGGAAATTAAAGATAACGCCAGCGTAACGTTCGATTCGTGTAAATTTACGATAATAGCCAGCTCCAGCCAGCCCATGCACCTCTATACAGCTGTGAATGTCACGTTCCGTTATTGTCAGATTGTTAATGTCACCAGCGGTAATCCCAATGCAAATCCACTGACCATCGAGGGGGCGGGCACGTATATCTTTGAAAACTGTACCATGCAAACGAACAGCTTGAAAATTAATGGCTCGTCCACGGTCAACTTCGTCAGCAGCATAATCAATGTAACAACGATCCCCGACAAGGCCCTGTTTAACATCCACGATTTCGAATTTGTGGGAAATTGCGAGGTCACCGTTAATAATACCAAGATCACTGCACTCACACCCTACTTGGATCTCTTGGGTCATGCGATCCTACTCATCTGCAACAATTCGGTTGTCAATGTCAGCCACATTTTTAATATTCTATACAATGCTTCGGTGACGATTGATAATTCCATAGTCACCGCCGAGACGCTCTCAGTTGCCTCCGAGCATTGGTACCAGGTGGGGTGGGATTCGAATACTGCCTCCCTGACCGTGACCGCCGCCACTGTGCATGCCCCCATTATAGATAGCGGGAAGGTGACCACAGTAACCATTCAGGATTCCACAGTCGATACGCTGACGAAAACCCTTTGGGTGAATGGGTCGAATCCCGTTACGATGACTAACAATAATATTACCGGAAATGACACGGATGATTGGTGGAAGACTGCCACGCTCGTAGGCGATTGCAGCATTGCCCACAATCAAACGATGATCTTAGCAGATGGCGGGGCGAAAATCCATGTCGAATCATCCGAGATCTATGCGCTTGTGGCTGCTTGGAATTCGAGTATCACCGTATCTAATTCCAATGTTACCAGTGCCCTTCAAGTCGCGGATCATGCTACCTTGGAGGTGAATGGAACCACCACCATCTTAGGAAGCGATGGAATGGCTGAGATCTATGGATCAGTCGGGGCAAGGTTAGGAACTTACGTTAGGGAAAATATTAGTCACCTCTTTAATTCATCTATTTATCTATTGGATTGCGAGATTTCTGGAACAGTTTTCCTTCCCGGGAACACCACCTCCACCTTTACCAATTGTATCCTTGCTTCCCCTTCGTTTGAAATAGCCAATACGACAAATACTACATTTGGGGGTCTGATCGATTTCATCCAATCGAATATTTCCGGAGAAATTCGCCTCACAAGTGAGACGACGTTGGTGCTGCAACACTCCACCTATGAAACTATCACGTACCTCAATGATACAAAAGAATCTCTTGTGATAAAGCGATCGGGACCCGAAATCAACATTTTAGGTTTGATAACAAATATGAGTGGGCGCGACGAAGCCATCCTTTCGGCCAACTTAACGGTGAATAACGCCACCGTGCCCGCCGATCCAAGTAATCCGCTTCACTTCACCTTGGATCCCTTCACTCATCAGGTGCCGGGGCAGGCAGTAGTTGACATCATCGCGTATAATACAACGGATTACAATGATTTAAATTTCACCCGCAGCTTCACCCTCGAGATCCCCTCGGACGCGGTCCACAAGCAACTCCTCTGGGAGACCACGGCCGATTTTCAAGACAACGCCAATAATAATTGTACGATCGGGACGAATAATTTAACCCTCGGGGATGCGGGCATCGCCTTCGATTTCAATCATGACGCGGTCGGGAGTAATCCCAGTGGCTGGACGACGTCCGAACCCGCCAGCACGAGCATCGCCGTCACGAGCAATTACTCCGACCATACCAAGGTAACTCACCTCGACGATGATAGCACCAGCGGGTATTGCGATTTCTACAATGATTTCTCAGGGCAGAGTAATGGGTCGATTGAGTTCTGGTTTCTCATGCCGGATGTGAGCTGCCCGCTGCAGATTCAATTGAAAAATTCGGACTATTCTCAGTACATCGCGCAGCTGAGTGTTTCGTATGATTACGGCGGGGTGACCCAGGATTACCTGGCGTATCACCATGTCAATGGGTCATGGTGCGACCTCGTGCAGCTCACCGATAATACCTGGTACCATGTGCGCCTCACCTTCGACTGCACCAATGGCAACTACGACGGATTAAATCAATACACCTACCGGCTGTATTTGACCAGTGCGGCAGTCAACCAGACGTTCGGCCCCTACGTGTTCTATTCGAATGAATCGGACGTCGGACGGTTTCGGTTCAACACCTATGATTTCCCACGGCAGGTGAGTGAGGCATACCTTGATGCCATCGACTATTTCTGGGCACCGAATTACTACGCCAACCGCAGCTATATTGATTACGGGGAAAAACAGGATTACCTGAGCTTCAGTATCTGGCAATCTCAGATTACCAACCCCGGAGAGCCCGCGCCGTACTATGAGAATATCACCTCTTCCTACACCAGTAACCCGAACACGTCCACCTATCTCAGCTACCAGATGAGCAATGATACCAGCACCTGGGAAAGATATAACGGGAGCGCCTGGGAACCTGGCTGGAGCAGTTGGACGAATAGCAGCACTGTAGCCCTCAATCTCTATGGCAAGCGGTATTTCCAGGTTCGAGCGTTATTAAACACGAGCTATGTGCGGCAGACCCCGGTCCTGAAGTGGATCAACGTGTCCTACATACTTCACTTCGAGGATGTGCTGTGGAATGAGACCGACGACTTTGAGGATTATTCAGAAAATAATTGCACCATCTTAAATGGCTCGCTGAGGCTTGCAGAGATTGGTGTGGCGTATGACTTCAGCCATGACACGGTGGGGAGCGACCCGAGTGGCTGGGTCACCTCCGAACCCGCCAGTACCAGTATCGCCGTCGCCTCAAGTCACCTGAACCACAGTAAGGTGGTGCATCTGGATGACGACAGCACCAGCAGCTACCTCGATTTCTATAATACCTCGACAGGGCAGAGTTACGGCGCGGTGGAGTTCTGGATCCTCCTGCCGGATGTGAGCTGTCCACTGCAGATTCAGCTGAAAAATTCGCAAAACACGCAATATGTTACCCAGCTCACCATCTCCTATGATTATGGGGGTGTGACGCAAGACTACTTGGCGTACCGGAACACCAATGGGACCTGGTGCGACCTCGTCCAGCTCACTGATGATTCGTGGTACTATATGCGCCTCACGTTTGACTGCACGAATGGCAACTACACAGGGTTAGATCAATACACCTACTGCCTCTATTTAACCAATACTACCTTTAATCAGACGTATGGACCCTACGTGTTCTACTCCAATGAAGCGGACGTCGGGCGGGTGCGCTTCAATACCTATGATTACCCGCGGCAGACCAGTGAGGTCTACCTCGATGCCATCGACTTCTCCTGGACCCCGGGTTACTTCCCCGACCGCAGCTATGACTACTATGGTACATCCTTGTACGCGAATATGAGTATGTGGACCTCCAACGCGGTTGATTTCAACATCACCACCCCGTACTACGAGAACATCACATTCATCTGTGAAACCAATAATTACACCACTGTTGTCATAAGTTATCGCTGGTGCACCGACAGTAGCTTCATTGGCACGACTTGGGGGGAGGAGTACAGCCAGAACATCTCCGTAAAAACCTATGGCGAACGCTACTTCCAAGTGCGCGCGAAGCTGAACACCACCAATTGGACACAAACCCCCGAGCTGCACACGATCACGGTCAAGGTCTATTACTTCTAACTTTTCTTTTCTCCTGTTTTTTTCTTTTTTTAACAAATTCCAGCATCCTCTCACAGTTTTTAGATAGTATAATTCATCAAACTGTTCGCCAGATTTGGAATTCCTTAGGCTATCTTCTAATAGGGATTTTATTTTTTGTAAAGAAGAAACTGGCATAGCATTGAAGGTAAATTTCACTACTACAAGTTGGAGGTTTATAAAAACCGAAGATAGTTTACAATTTTCGTAAATTATCTAGAAAGAAGGTTGCAAAATATTAGGTTTACAATTAAGTAAATTGATAGTTTTTAGATAAACTTGAATCAATTCTCTTTATTCTCAACTTTACAATGAATTTAATTATTAATAAATGGGATAATTTTTAAGAATCGTCGTTAATGCTATTCCAATACTCGAGAGTAAATGCCTTTTTGTATTTGAATTTATTACTCTAAATGATTTAAAGTGAATTAAAATTTAAGGTTCATTGGAAAGATGAAGACTATTACCTTTACGGACGGAATCGCGAGAATTCTAGACCAGACAGTTCTTCCACACAAGGTGCAACATATAGAATGCAAAACTTATGAAGATGTTGCTCGAGCCATAGAGGTAATGAACATTCGCGGTGCGCCGGCTATCGGTGTAGCAGCGGGTTTTGGGTTAGCGGTGGCAGCCTATCATTCAACTAAAGCCAATGTTGATGATTTTAGGAAAGAAATGAATATAGCAGCAAAGCGATTAGCGAAAACGCGGCCTACTGCGGTCAATTTATTTTGGGCAATTGATCGTATTATGAACATCTTAGATAGTGCTGAAGATGTTCAAATACTAAAAGAAAAAATTATTGCCGACGCATACGCAATCGCCAAAGAAGATTTTGAGATAAATCGAGCTATGGGGGAACATGGAGCGTCCCTAATTGAAGATAATTTTAACATTTTAACACATTGTAACGCAGGTGAATTGGCTACATCCGGTGACTATGGGACAGCAATTGGAGTCATTAAGGTTGCAGCAGAACAAGGGAAAAAAATCCATGTATATGCAGATGAAACCCGTCCGAGATTACAAGGTGCTCGTCTTACTGCCTTTGAACTTCATCAAAATAATATTCCAGTTACTGTTATTACTGATAATATGGCAGGATGGCTACTTTATCAAGGAAAAATTAATTGCGTTATTGTGGGGGCCGATCGAATTTTAAAGACAGGTCACGTTACCAATAAAATTGGTACCCATTCCGTAGCTATTTTGGCTAATCATTATAATGTTCCATTTTATGTAGCTGCTCCTAAATCCACCTTTGATTTAAAAACAGACCACAAAGATGTAGTCATTGAAGAAAGAGATAGAAAAGAAGTAACTCACATCGGTTCTTATCAAATCACACCTACTGGAGTTCCTGTTATAAACCCTGCATTCGATATTACACCACCAGATTTCGTGACAGCGATAATAACAGAAAAAGGAATCCTATATCCTCCATATGAAGAAAGTATTAAGCAAATTTTCAATGAATGAATTGGTGAAAGTCCTTGAAAGAAGAAAATAATTCGTCGGAATTAGAACAGGAGGAAAAGGAAGAAGAAGTTCTTGCAGCGCTTGATGACATTAATGTGATTATTAAAAAAGATCAAGTGAAATTAATTTATGAAAGAGGATATTATGGGCAACTTCAAGAGGATGAGAGTTTAAAACTCGACCCTGTCGAATCATTACTTTTAAGTGAGCGAAAAAGGATAAGAGTGTTTGATAAAGCTGGAAAGGAATATGTTTTCTCACAACTAGTAAAGATATTTGTTGAGAGGTTCCCTGAATTATGGGTAAAATATCTTTGTTATAAAGATCTTCGTTCGAGAGGGTATATAGTAAGGGCAGGATATGGGACAGAAATAGATTATCGAGTATATGAAAGGGGCGCGCAAATTGGAGCAGATGCTGCAAAATATTTGGTCCATACTGTAGTTGAGGGAACGCCACTAAAATTGTTATCACTTGATAAAATAACAAGAGTTGCGAAAAGCAACCGAAAGAAGTTAGTTTTGGCAGTAGTGGATAGAGTTGGTGAAGTCACCTTTTACAAAGCCCAAGAAGTCGATCTTTAGGTATTTAAACAATTTAAAGAGTGGTAAGTGATGGAATTTCAAACGGTTAAGGGTATGCGGGATCTTCTTCCGGAAGAATTTGAGAAATTTAAATTGGTAATTAAGACAGTTAGGCAACTATTTGACCTTTACAACTATCAAGAAGTCTCAATGCCGATTGTGGAGCCTTTTAAATTATTAGCTGCAAAATCTGGGGAGGAAATTAAACAGACCATGTATGTATTTGATGATAAAGCTGGACGCAGACTTGCACTTCGCCCAGAAATGACTGCTTCCGTTGCCCGGCTCTATATCACTCATTTCATGCTAGCTGCTAAGAAACCGCTTCGCCTCGCTTATATTGGCGCCTGTTATCGTTATGATAATCCTCAGTATGGGCGATACCGAGAATTCAGACAGGCCGGTTTTGAAATAATTGGATCCGAATACCCAGAAGCAGATGCTGAGATCCTTACTATTTGCGATAACCTTATGGTACGTTTAGGAATTGAGGGTTTACAGTTAAAGGTGGGGCATGTTGGGATTTTACGCAGTATTTTGGAACAGGAAGGATTAAGTGAGAACATTCAGGATAAAGTTTTTAGTCTTATAGACCGAAATAAAGTAGATGAAGCAATCAACCTCC
>JAEOSY010000410.1 GCA_016840125.1 Candidatus Helarchaeota archaeon
CCTTCTACTTTTTCGATAAGAGTATTATGCTCTGTTTGAACTAATCGGATTTTTGGTTGATTTTGGATGTATTCAATTAAAGATAACCATTTTTCAGCCGCTTGTGGATTAATTCCAATATCTTTTAACCGACTTTTAGGAAAGGGCTCTTTTTGGGCCTCAATGAACTGAAAAATTGCTCCCACCCGCTCTTGAATTGTTCTTCTTTTTGGTTTTTCCTTGGTCATTTCTATATTATAATTATTGTTTTCCTGATATTTAAATCTTGGTATGTTATTGGATCCTAGGATCCAATAAGTAAAAATTTATATTGTAAAAACTTCATAAAATTATTATGAAAGGAAAAAAAATTCGAATACAAGATTTCGAAATTAACATCGACTCACAAATGTGGGCTACTGTTTACTATATAAAAACTATTCTGACACAATTGCAGAACCCAAATGCAGAATCTCTAGGTGATGAATTTGCGCATAACTATGTAAAATTGCTCCAAGAGCACGAGAGTGAAGATATTTACGATCTCCTTAGGTATTACCGGCTGATCACGGAATTTAAACCTGCGTTATCGACAATTTTAAAACCTGGTAAGGAATTTGATATGTGTTGCGATACAGTCATACAAGCGTTTAATGTTCCTTTAGATAGAATTCGGAAGCAAGTTAAAGAAAACAGGCTTCCTCCAAAAAAGAAAGGACCTGTACTTCCTGGGAGTAACAAATCCATGGATTTAAAGTACTTCTGCACGGCATGCAATCAAGACTTTGAGATTCCCCCAGAAATAAAAGATCAATTATTAAATGATGACGCTGATGATGAAAAAAAGGAATTACCAAAACACTGTGACAAAGCGATGGTAATTAAGATAGTAAGGGTCCAAGAAGAAATACCGACCGAAGAAATTGAGAGTAAAGAAGTTGAGCCTGAAATTGAAATCTTGCCTGCTGAATTTTTAATGGGCCATATTAATTCTAAAGAGGCAAATGTTGAATATTTAGATGTAACGAGTGTAGGAATTGATATTGGTAGCTCTACAATTCATCTTGTCTTCTCAAAATTGACATTAAAAAGGGAAATGAGCTTTTTTAACATGTCAAATCGATTTAACCTCGCCCATCGGGAGATTATTTATGAAGGAAACATCATTTTCACGCCCTTAATTGATCGCTATACCATTGATATTGAGGCGGTTGTAAAATTTTGTGAAGATGAGTATGAAAAAGCAGGAATTAAAAAAGAGATGGTAGATACGGGCGCAGTCATAGTTACTGGGGAGACTGCTAAAAAGGAAAACGCTGTGGAGATAATTAACCGATTAGCTTCCGAGGGAGGAAAATTCGTTAGCGCAGTAGCAGGACCAAATTATGAGTCTCTCCTTGGAGCCATGGGGAGTGGGATAGTTGAACAATCGCTCAAAAATCAGCGAACCATACTAAACGTTGATATTGGGGGAGGTACCAGCAATATTGCGATATCTTCGAAAGGTAATGTTCTTAGCACCTCTTGTATCAACATAGGTGGTCGGTTGTTAGGAATAGACAAGGAATTTCGGATTTGGAGGGTAGACGAGCCCAGTGAATTCCTCATAAAAGAGTTGAACATGAATTACACCCTTGGAGATATCATCCCAGAAAGTGATGTAAGGATCATCTCTCGGGAGTACGCTAAAGCCTTGTTCGAAGTAATGAGAGGTCCAGCAATAAGCAAAATTGCCAAAGAACTCATGTTGACACCCGATTTGGATTTTTCCATCCCAATCGACGATTATTCATTCTCAGGTGGAGTTGCAGAGATGATTTATGATAGAGAGGAATCACACGAAGAATATAACGACATTGGAAAATACGTGTCCGAGGAGATAAAACTACTAGTTGAAGAACTAGGTTTATCAATAATCGAACCAGAAAACAAGATCAGGGCAACGGTTATTGGCGCCGGAGCATTTTCTCTTTCGCTGTCTGGATCAACATGTTACGTTTACGATGATGTTGTCCTGCCACTTAACAATATTCCTGTGTTACCCATAAATGTAAAAAGGAAAGAGTTTACTTTTGAAAACATCAAGAAAGAAGTCAAACGAGCTTTCAAGAACTATGACATGATAGAGGGAGAAGATGTTGTTGCCCTCTACTTTAAAGAATTTATCGATCATTCGGATAATATATTATCGACACTTGCTAAAGCAGTCGAGAGTTCACTCCCGCAATCCGTTGCTCAGAAAAAACCCATCATTTTAATCTTTAGCATGGATATTGCTAAAGTCCTGGGAATTGCCATCCGTCGTGAAACATCAATCCAGAATAACCTCATATGCCTGGACGAACTTATTCTGGAATCTGGCGATTTTATAGATATTGGCGCACCATTAAACTCCGGGGATGCATATCCCGTCACAGTCAAGAGCTTAGTGTTTAACA
>JAEOSY010000411.1 GCA_016840125.1 Candidatus Helarchaeota archaeon
CTCTCCGCTGTCAGGAGAGTTTGGTAATAACCATTAAATATTCCCTAACTATTCAAGGGACTGCCTTTTTAGTTATCGATACGAACCGGGGAACAAGAACGGTGCGGATGACGGGGAAACTGTATCCCGACAATCCATAAGCAATTTGGACCAATGATCCGCATACCCAGTTCATGAATAACCTAATATGTCATTTCATATGTCGATTGGTGTTTTAGTAAATCTCGGCAGTGCCCACTGAAGGGCGGCGCTCCGAGACCGGGTAACCAATCCAAATCACCCTTTAAGGCGATTCGAGCAGAAGAATTTATCATCTAAAAGGTCAAATACTTCTAAAAAGCATTGATTAATAATGTTCTTGAGATTTGTTAACACAAAGAGCTAGCAGTTTTTATACACCTTTTTTTGTTTTTATAACGAGAATAATCTCAAGAGGTTTTCTTGATGGAGAAGCTAAAGAAAAAATCAATCACGCAGATCGAGGATAAAATTTTCGATAAACTAATACCGCCCGATACCGTTACTGTTTTGGGAAGGCTTAGGGATGTGATGTCCGAAAACGGCACGCGGAACCTTAGCGATGAAGTGCATCAGAAGGACTTCCGGATTCATAAATTGATGTGGTTGTTAAATTACCAATTCTACGGCTCCACTGCGACCATTGATCTGCAGAAAGTCTGGAAGAGGTTCAAATTGGCGGAGAAACTCTTGAAGGTGGATTTGGATGTTCTTAAAGGGAATCCCAACCCAGAGTCTTCACAAGAGACGGGAGTCTCACATTCTGAAAGTCCTTAAATTAACGAACAGTTTAGGAGAAATAAGGGGCTCTAACTGTAGCAATTGTAGTGAGGTCGTCGATATGCCCCCTCTTTGGCTTTTTAGTAAATCTCGGCAGTGCCTCCTGAAAGGTGTTCCATAATCTACCCTTCGAAAACCCTTATAAGCTCGGTACTCTGAATAATTTATTTTTTACGCTTTTTAGTAACTCTAGGTTCAGGGAAATGGAGTAGGATTAAGAACTTTTAATAATATCTCCTGAACTTTTCGGAGGTCTTCCCAAGTGGTCTCTAGCTGGTACAAAAGTTTGTTAGTAAGCGTTACTCTGATTTCTAACGGTCCCTTTTTCGCTTCCGCAAAGTGATCATCAAAAATGTGTGGGAGTGTTTGAACGATTTGATCACTTTCCTCTTGAGTTGGTAATTGCTTGAATGGGTCGAAAAGTATTACGCCACATTCAGAACATTCATAGGCCTTTTCAGCTGGAAGAGTTCCCATTAGCTCCCCCGCTTTTTTCATGGTTGGAATGGGAAGTGTTTTTCTAAACCGGACTCCTCCGCATTCGGAGCAGTTGAGTATGAAATTCTCATTGTTATAAATAAGTGGTATGATTCTCACTCTCCTTTGCAGGTTATAGATTATGAGTATATTCACCTCATAATCTCAGTACATATATCTTGATATTATTAACTTAAATATAGAATATAATATGTGGATATTATTCTTATAACCGCTTTATTACCTCAGTTTCCATTGCAGCAATCTATCTCAGGATGATTTTGATTTAAATCCCTATCTTGATAGTTTTTTTAAAATCTATGATCATCCATATTTCACCCCGGAATTGGCTAAAACAATCATTGCACTCATAATCGAAGTATCCAAGTCGTTTTTTAGGGACGATGAAGTTACTTGATAGATTAGGAATGTTGCTGAAATCACCAGCCCCTCCAACCCGATGCAAATTCTTCCCTGAGCATTCAGGGCAGTAGAGTTTGCGAGTGTGGGGGTTTCCGATTTCGGTGAATTTGAGTTCAGTAATTTTGGATTTGGTTTGTTGGAAATCCACCCATAACTCTATGGTGAAGGTCAAAGTGTATTTTGTCTTACAATTTGGGCAGAACTTATTCCATATTTGAGTAGATTTCAGAGCAATCCCACAATCTAGGCATTCAAAAAGTATTATTTCAGTGTTCTCATTTTTATTGCTTGGGTTCAGATTGTTCATTTTACCACCTTGAAAGATTGAAATTAGCATATCTGGATTTATGTCGGGCAGACTGGACAAGTTGAGCGATAGTTGGGGCGATTAATGTTTTTTTTGCAGGGGTATTGTGTTCACTTTCGAATTCACTTAATATATTCACTAATTAGTTTAAAATAAGTATATAAAAGACCTATCCTTCTAAATTCCTTAGTATTGTTGTATTTTGTAAGTGTCATTAAAAAAAGAGGTAGGAAGAATTGAGAATTGATGAAAATGAGACAAGAGTGCAAGCAGCTCCCAACTCACTAAACCCTGAATTAATATTCGATGTAAAGCTCAGTTACCAAAAACAGGTAGAAATTCCACTTGAAATCAATGGATTTCTATTTTCAGCCGATGGAAAGAAGATCGCGAATATGCATAGCATAATCTCAGATGAGCGCAAGGGTCTGTTGGAATTAGCTGCAAGTGATTCGGGGCCGAGACAAGACGGGAAATTACAAATCCAAGTTATAGCACCTCTTACAGAGAAAGCTGTGGACCACCTTCACACCCTCCGAGGAAAACATCCAAAGGGCGACGTAATCTTGGACCTCCGTATTTTTGTAAAAACTCTCCAATCTGAAGCGAACCTCTCACATTTGTACTTAATGGAAACGAGTGATTTGCCACCCAGCTTCCCGGCGAAATATAAACAAGAGGGTAATAAAGCTAAACTAGTGTATTCTGCATGGAAAGGAGGGTTTCGTTCAGAATATACAAATATGTGGATAATTTCAGGAAATAATAGCCCCGTTTTTCTGAAAATGCGGAAAGATGAGTTAAAACTAAAAGTGACCATCAGCTCAAGTGATTGGGTGCATGATTGTGCCCCCGCATTTCAAATCGGGAAGTTTTCCGTTATAGAATTTTATTTACCCGATTATACTCCAGGGTCCGAGACTATTGAGGAGCGGTTAAATGAAGCTATTAAAGCAGTTAAAAAAATGGAGGAAGATATAATCCAAGGAGATTGGAATCAAGTTATTGCAGATTCAAGAACTGTCGCAGAACTCTTAAGAAATCAAGCCGAATTTGAAGATTTATTTATGAGAGATGGTTACACCCCAGAAGCGTTTACAAGATTGAATAATTCAATCAATGAGATGTTTCAATTCTCATCTAAGTTCATCCACAAACTAGACCAAAGCAAGGAGAAGAAGATAATGCCGGATATTAAGCCCTCCAAAGAGGATGCGTATCTCATCCATGCACTTTCAATATCCCTAGTCAATTTGGTCTCAAAAAAGATGCAGCGCTTAACATGAACGAGAAGTGATGAGATGGCAGGGTATAAAGATAGTTTAACCACCGAAATTTCAGCCTTAACCGATTTAATTCTTTTTTTGCAAAATTGCAAACAGAAAAAGCTTAAGACATCCGAGGTCGGCATCCTTTTAAAGTATTTTTATTCGGGCGAAAACCAATTCAGGGATAACTATCCTGAAATTTATCAGAAGTTGGACCATGAAGTTATTGCTTTGCTTAAAAAGGAGTACCAATCGGATCAGTCTAATGTCAGCGAGCTTGCAATGACATCTTTTTCAATACTTTCTCATTTAAGTAATCAGGACCGGAATAATACGTTTCTACCGAAATCCTTAAAGAAAGCACTAAAGATTGCAGAAAAGAAGTTGAGGAAAACGGAAAATCACTTAACTCTTGTAAAAGAGATCGAAGAGGATTTTGAAAAGAAATTAACGGGGGCAAAGGAAGCAAAGAAACGGAGGAAAGCAGATCAAGTAGCGAAGCTTACTCTAAATCAAGATGCTATTGAGCAACAGGGGAAAGTTTCTATCAGAAAAATTGAACGTCTGATCACGGAAGTAGAGGAGTTAGTAAATGCGCACTATGAGGCAGCACAATCGCTTCTCGAAAGTATCCTACCAAAAGACAACTTCACGAATCCTTTTGGACACTTTCGTGAAACAGGTGTCAAAGCCCAAAATTTTATAAATCGCATGAAAGAATTACTTGCCCAGCTTCTTAGGAATAATTGGGATGTGAAAAGGGGCTTATCTATGAACCTAGCGATACTCAATGGGATTGAGGCGGTTTCATTAGGGGACAGCAAAGATTTCGTTACCTCCATAAATGGTTTATGTGATGAAATTTTCGATGCTGAACCTGACATGCTATTGGCACTCAATTGGTGGTTGAAAAGCCTTAAAACATTCGAGCGCGAGCTGGCAAGGGTTCTCAAAAAATGGGAACAAAAGCAGATTCTTCTCTAGTCTGAAAAGAGGAGGTTTTATTATTTTAGGAGAGCTCCGTTAACGGAAAGAAAGAACCTAGGGGGAATCGTTCAAGAAATTTAAATAAGACCTGAGATGGAAGTCATGGTAAAGTTAAAATCTATAGCTTGAGATGAATATCCAAGTGTTCTGCTAATTTCTTGTAACGGCTCCGGATGGTGACCTCTGTGACACGCGCGGCGAGTGCAACCTCCCGTTGGGTGCGCCGCTCCTGCTCCAGCACCCCTGCAATATAAAGGGCAGCTCCCGCCAAGCCAGCTGGATCTTTCCCCATCGTAATATTTTTTGCAGAGGCTAACGTGAGAAGTATTGCCGCTCTCTGTTGAGTTCGATTGGAAAGAAGGAGTTTGGAACCGATGGGCGGTATATATTCGGTCGGTGAGATGGGTGGCACATTGAGACCCAATTTTTTGAGCAGCAATAGATAACAGCGCCCTAGGTTTTTGGCATTTACGGATGAATGCTGGGCAATTTCCTCTAATTTCCATGGTATTTTACATTTACGGCACGCAATGTAGAGGGCTGCCGCGACGACCAGCTCGATCGACCGTCCCCGAACCAGCTGCTTCTCCACCGCCTGCCTGTACAGTATCGCAGCCGTTTCCCTAATACTGTAAGGGACATCGAGCTGCGAACTCAATCGCTCAAGCTCGGGCATGGCAATGACTAAATTCCGATCCCAAGAAGAGGTGATACGCGCCCGTCGTTGCCATTTCCGCAGCCGGAAAATCTGCTGCCGCCTTCGGGGGGGTAGCATTTTTCCTAGCGCATCTTTATCCTGCCAGTCGATAACCGTTGAAAGTCCTTTGTCGTGGAGCAAATGCGTCGCGGGGTTACCGACGCGGCTCCGTTTATTAAGTTGCTCTATTGAGTACGCGCGCCACTCCGCGCCTCGGTCAATGCTGTGCGATACAATCACGATTCCACAGCCAGCGCATACAGTCTCGCCCCGGTTGTAATCTGTGACTAAATTCAATGACCCGCATTCATTGCAGGGTTCATAATCCCGTTCGGTCTCGGTCTGTTCTCGCGGATTCCCCGCCATAGTCCGCCAATCCTCACTCCTGATATTGATTGCTTTTACATTAAAAAACTAATTATTATTCCACCTTAGATTATTTAAATTTGATATTCTGGTTTTTTAGTAAATCGCGGCAGTGCTTCCTGAAAGGCGAGGTTCTGAAACCGGGTGCCTCACTCTCCGGGGTGTGCAGTGTTTGGATCTCCTGCATCATCCTCTGGAATTGGAAGATATCAAGAGCGAACATGGTCAATTCACAACATCAATCTTTCGGCGTTCTCGTTATAGAATATGAAGATTGATTCTCTTTCTCCACAAAAATCATGCTCTAATGCATCGATTTGAAATCTTCAATTCGCCCGTTGATACAGCCTTGTAAACAATTAACGAA
>JAEOSY010000035.1 GCA_016840125.1 Candidatus Helarchaeota archaeon
ACAGAGTAGGGAATACTATAAATAGCGCTACCAATTGTTTTTGGAGTTTGATCGTCTTTTGGAGGTAAAGTTTGATCGGGAGAAACCTTAACGACTATTGCCTTGATCTCATCAAGTGAAATCTCGTTGTTATTGATGATTTTTAAGGCTCCGTCAATTGCGGGATGATTATGTCTTGAACAAGGATAGGGTTTGAATCCTACACCCAATATTTCATATTGACGTTTTAATCCAGCAGTTATTAGTTCAAAGTCACAGCTCTTCGCACCAGCCATCCTCCAAAACCCCATATCACCTTCCAACAGATCTCTAGGACCAGTGTATCCTAACTTGGCCAATACCGCTGCTCGAATTCCTCCTTGGGAACAGATCCCATAATTATTTTTCACCATGCCCATTCCTAGATCTTTGTTGTTTGGATTTAAGGAACATTTCATATCTGAGGGAATTGGAGCGGTTGCTCCGGCTATCGCTAACGCCATAGCCATTTCAGGTTCGGATAACTTATGCAATTTCCCGGCGACCGCAGCTGCACCAAAGATTTGCCAAACATGACCGTAGACTTTCTTGGCTGCAAAGTCATGGCTCATTGCTTTGCCTATGCGACCTGAAATTTCATAACCTAAAATTATTGCAGTTAAAGTTTCTTTGATAGTTGCATGAATTTTCTCACCAAAAGTCAATGCAGTGGGTATTATGATTGATCCTGGATGACCGTAACTATTATCATCTAAATCTAACGCATTCGAAAATTCAGCATTAATAAATGACGCGGACCAGAGTGATGTGGAATATGGGGTACCAAATACGGTTGATCCACTTCCCTCGCTAAATCCCGATCTTAGAAAGTTCTTGAATACTGTCCCCACAGATGTTCCTGTTCCGCCTAGTGCGCATCCAATCGAATCGAGAAGACACTGTTTAGCCATATTGAGCACCTTTTTAGGAAAATCGTCATATTTTGTTCTGACTACATATTCAGCTAATTCATCCAAGATTAATTGAGGTTTCATGAAATTAGAAATAGATTGGACTCTTACTTATGCTTTGTTTTATTTCCTCAGTACTGATTTCTCATCAGAAAGATTGAATCCTTAAGAAAAAGAATCTAGCCTCATTAAAGTCATTTTTGGATACGCTCAAGATTACCTTGAAATATTTATTCATAAAGTAAATACAATTGAGAATTATACCGCTATCTATAAGAAGTTATAGCTTCTTCTCCTGTAATGAGTTCACCGCTTTTACGGTCCAATCAGGATCTTGCAGTAACGCTCGACCTACTGCAATCAAATCAACTTGACCTTTCTGAATTATGCTATCTGCAATTTTCGCATTCGTTATTCCACCTACCCCTATAACGGGAATTTTGACGACCATTTTAATTTTGTATGCTTGAGGAATAAAATAGCCAGTTTGTTTCTGAAGTTGAACTGGACGACTACCACAGAATCCACCAGAAATATCTAAAATATCCACGCCTGCTTCTTCAAGTTTCCTAGCGAATTCTTGTGAATCTTCAATACGAGTTCCAGCAGGATCTAAATCAACGGATCCTAAACGGTAAAGCAAAAGTCTTTCTCCAATTTTCGCCCGGACTCTACGAATTATGTTTAAAGGAAACCTTATTCGATCATCTAAAGTGCCTCCGTATTCATCCTTCCGTTGATTAGTTAATGGGGAATAAAATTGGTTCAATAGAAATCCATGGGCGCCATGAATTTCAACACCATCAAAACCCGATTTCATCGCGATCTCTGCCGCATTCTCAAAAGCTGCAGTTAATCTCTCAATTTCCGCACTCTCAAGCCGATTTATATTTAAGGTCTGATAAACAGGTTTCTCGCCAGTCATATCCGCATTTCTTTTCATTCCGCGATGATTAAGTTGAAGAACTATTGGTGTGCCTTGAGAATGAACGTTACTAGAAAGTTTTCTCAGTCCCGCAATGTCACTTTGCTTACTTATGCCTAGTTGTCTTTCACTGAATTTTCCATCATTCGTGATATACGAATGTTCAACTACCAAAAGACCGAGGCTCTTTGCGCGCTGAAAATAGTGGGTTACGAGGTCCTCCGTAACCTCGCCTTGTGTAGTTGCTAAATTGGATTGCATGGGAGCCATCACTATACGGTTTTTCAAGAGTAAGCCTTTTACTTCCAAAGGATCCAAGAGCGTGGTCAAAATCATACTTTCCTTTAACAGGCGATACAATATAACTATTGATGTAAATTCAAGTTCTCTATTTTAAATAATTTTGGTTTAGGATAAAGGAATTATAGTCTTGATCGTGGGTCTTTCGTTTTTATTAAGCATTTGATGAAAGATTTTGGGTTGTCTTTTTCACAAGATAAATTCGCATCTCAACATAAGAAAGGATCCTCACCTATTTGCTAATACAGTATTTTCGCGAGCACATTTCACTAGACCTGCTTACAAAACTATGAAATTCTAAGGATTCGAAAGGTCAAACCAATTGTGTAAATTTTGCTAGACTAGTAAAAACTTAAACAAATGTTTAACGTATTTTCTCGAGGAGGATGCGCATATTGGAATATGAGCTAATCTCGTCAGACGTGTTAATCATTGGGTCTGGGGGAGCAGGAATTATGGCGGCAATCAAGGCGAGTGCCAACGACAGTTCTGTTACGTTAGTTTCGAAGGGGCCAGCAGGTTCAGGGGCAACAGCATGGGCTTTAGCAGGAATGGCCGCCTCACTTGGAGAAGTAAATATTAAGGATAATCCTACCAGTCACATGAAAGACACAATAGTCAACGGTCTTTATCTAAACGATCAAAATCTTGTCAAAATCATGACTAAAGAAATTACCCCACTCATTCATGAACTTGAAAGTTGGGGTTCGGTCTTTGTCAAAGTTGGGAGAAAACATGACTTGCGTGCAGCTCCAGGACATAAGTATCCTCGAGTAAT
>JAEOSY010000412.1 GCA_016840125.1 Candidatus Helarchaeota archaeon
TAGTTAAGGGGCTTCAAGATATAACGAATAAAGCCCTTGATATTGTAAATGAACAGCTAAAATCCATAAATATTCAAGATGGATTTCTGTTTAAAAAAGTTGATCTAGTCAGTACAGCAAACAAGGCCGTCTCTAAGGTTCTGGAAATGGTTCAGAAGGGTTTTAGAGTACAGTAAACATGACAGTCTCGAAGGTTCGGGAAATGATTTCACCAACTCACGATTAATGCTATAGATTATCTCCAACCTTTTTTATTATAGGTGCATAAATTAGTTAAAATCGAGAGTGAGATATACCTTTATAAACCGTGTAAAGCTCGTACTTTACCTCTTTGAATTTTCCCTACAGGCGAAACAGGTAGTTCTTTGACGAATAAAACACTCTTAGGTTTTTTATAACTAGCCATTTTCCCCCTACAGAACTCAATTATTTCTGTTTCTGTGATATCCGTAACTCCCTTCTTTGGAATAATTACAGCCCTCACGGCCGATCCCCACTCTTCATCGGGCACGCCTATAATAACAACTTCCGCAACTTTTGGATGTGAATATAGGACTTCTTCCACCTCCAATGGGAAAATTTTCTCAGCCCCGCTGTTAATACACTCCTTCAAGCGCTCCACAATATATAATTCTCCATCTTTTCGATATGCTAGGTCCCCCCCACGAAACCAGCCATCTTCATCAATAACCTCGGAGGTCTTCTCTGGGTCCTTGTAATATTCCTTCATTATAGTGACGCTCTTATACCAGAGTTCCCCCGTTTCGCCTTCTGGAACTTCCTTTCCTGTTTCTGGATTGACAATTTTAACTTCAAGCCCTTCAATTTCGTGCCCAATTGAACGTTCGATCACTTTTTCAGGGGCTGCATCTAATTTCAACGAAATAATTGGACTCATTTCTGTTTGACCAAATCCATCAATAATTAAAGCTTCTTTAAGTGTATTTAACAGCAATTTTTTGTATTTTCCCTTGAATAAGGATCCCCCGGACATAGCCACTTTCACATTACTGAGATCAAACTTATCTATATCAGGATATTCCAATAATCTTTTCCATTGCAGAGGAACCATCATTATTACCTTGATTCCTTGGTTTACAATGAGTTCTAAGATTTCTCGCACATCAAATTTCTTAGAAACAGGAAAGATCAGCGCTCCCCCTAATAAAATCCAGACGACTATACCTGAGACATATGCAGCTGAATGAAAGAAAGGAGGTAAATAACAGCTTGGGATAATTTCTTCTGACCCTTTATTCAACAATCCGCTAATAACTGCCCGTCTTAACTTCTTTTCTCCCTCCAATTTGACATCTCCCCAGAGATACCGTTTAATTATCCCTGGTAACATCTTGATTTTTCCCCATCTACTATATGACAATGGTAGGGTACTAGCACCGTGCCGAATCTGTTTCCCAATTTTATAGTATAACTTTAGATCAGGGATAACATCATCCCGTTCTCCAGTAAACATCTTTGCTTTTTCTTCACCCAGATCTTCCCAATATCTATGGGAAATTGTCATTGGTTTTAAGGAGACTCCCTTATCCGTTTCAGTATTCAAGACGACCGTCTTTCCTTTGAAATCACTTTCAAAATCGAAATTAACAATCGAGGAACTTAACCCGAGAGCATCGATAACACCCTGCATTTTCTCTTGAAACGCGTTTTTAGAATATTTTTCCTCGAAAAATTCCGAAACTGGGGGTAACATTGATGCGAGGAAAACAGTCGTCATCTCCAAATTGCTAATAAAGTTGTCATAGGTTAAGACCACTCCCTTTGGCCTGCCCGTGGTGCCACCCGTGAAACAAATTAGTGCTTCATCAAATTCTGAAAATTTTCCCTTTACATTCACATTTCTTTTACTCGATTTTTGCATTAATTCTTCATAGTCGATCCAATCCGTCGGCACTGCAGGTCCCCTACATATAAAAGCTTTAACTTTCGTCAATTCAGGGCGGATTTTCGTTATTTCCTCGATCACATCTTGATCAATCACGAGAACTTTAGCATCAGAAAAGTCGATCGCGAATTGGTACTCCGTATGAGAATACATGTAATTCAAGGGTACCGCAACTGCGCCTAAAGCTTGAATTGCTAAGTGTGTTTCCATGAACTCCGGACCGTTCCAAAATACGAACGCAACTTTTTCACCCTTTTTGACACCGAGTTTACGTAAGGCATTACCCAACCGATTAACTCGTTCCCTTAATTCTTTCCAAGTAATTTTCCTATCGCCATGCACTAAAGCTACCCGATCTTTTGGATAATGCCGGCCTTTGATATCCAAATACTTTTTAAATGGTGACTTACCCATGATATTTCTCCTACTTTTACCAATGGTTCAAAAGAGATTAAAAGGCTGAATTATTTTTGAATTGTTGATTCTACATATCGTTCGAACTGTTGGTCAAAATTCTATAAAAACCTAGTAAATTCTATAAAAATCTAGTAGCTTAAATAGTTTTTTTCAAGAAAATGATCAATGATTCCCGACAAGCTGTTGCGAATGAAGCAAGCTGCAACTCTTCTGGGGATTACCCCACAGACCCTCCGGACTTGGAGTAATGAAGGCTATATAGAAGCGATTGTGGGGAAAGGTGGGCATCGCCGTTTTAAATGGAGTGAAGTGAAACGGTTAATGCACCTCACAGATCCCCAATCCGACGAGAAAAATTGTCTGATCTACTGCCGGGTTTCTACGACTATCCAACGCGACAATTTGAAACGGCAACGGACCCGGCTTGAAACCTATGCGGTGGCGAATGGCTATACTATTACCAAAATTTATGAAGATATTGCTAGTGGGATGAATTTCAAACGCAGAGGCTTACTAAAAGTACTCAAACATTGCCAATCGCATGCAATCAAAGCAGTCATTATCGAATTCAAAGATCGGCTCGCCCGATTCGGGGTGGAGTTGATCCAAGCAATGCTTGCCTCGTTTGGAACTGAGTTGGTTATTGTAAATCGGGTCGAGTCGGATCATAAGCAAGAAATCATTGATGACATGATTGCGATCATTGTCCATTTTAGCAGCCGGTTGTATGGTAAACGCCGAGGGAAGAAAAAGACGACTCAAATTAAACAAATCCTCAAGGACACTGTAAAGTAAGTGCTGCGCTGGATTTGCGCAAATCTCGCATTTGCGCATTTTATTAACAACCAAACCTTTATAACGCACCGCAGGCACCATATCTTAAGGAATTTATGGTAAATGGCGGGGAATCCGAAGATGCTGACCACGACTCGCTTTCGCATATATCCGTCAGAAGCACAAATACCCCAGCTGAACGAAATTTTTACCCTCTATAATCGGATGAAGCGGAAGGGGTATCAGCTCCTCTTCAAAAATGAGACTGGGATTCAACAGAAATTGATGCAGATATGCCACAACAATCCCTACGTCAATACCATTCTAACCGAGAATAAGACCAAACTCGCACAGCAGAAAACTTGGCTGAAAAAACGAAGGAGTTACCTTACGCAGAAACTTGAAGTCGTGGAGCAGCAGATTGCTAAAAACAAGGCGAAAGATCCTAAGGATCGGAGCTTGCACGGGTTATATTCTCTCCGATCTTCGCTCCAAAATCGGTTGGCGCACTTAACCTTGCTACCCGTTGTCTTTGGTACGAAACAGTTGTTTCGGAAACGTAGTCGGGGGACAATTTCCCGAGAGGAATTCCTCATACGCCGAGACGCATCGTTTCGCTGTGATGGGAAAGCGCAGGGAGGCGTGCAGAATAATAATTTGAAGCTCCTGGTCACCGAGGAGTTGCGGGTGTCCACCTTCCACAAGGCGCACGGGCGGATACCAAAACGTTTGCGTGTGCCACTCACCGTGAATTCAGCCCAAAGATCAACCTTTCAGGCACTCATTCAGCTGGACAAATATACGGTCGTCGTCAAGCGGAAATTGGTGAAAGAGGAGGTGCGTTACTACGCCCACGTGTCCTATGAAAAACCTGAACCCGATCTATGTTATGGATTTCAACATGGGGCGATTGGGCTGGACTTCAATTACAATTTCATTACACTCGTCCATATCGATAGCGCGGGGAATTTTTTAAGTTACCGACAGATCCTATTCCGGAACTTACACTCCTACCGCAAGGGCCGCCGGGACGATTACGCGAGCTTTAAGCTCGATAAAGTCATCAATTATTGCTTAAACAAGGGAAAAGGGCTGGTGATCGAAGATCTCAGCTTCGCACAGTCGTTCTCTTATAATAAGAAACGCAATCGTAAACTCAATCAATTAAAGACTTCCATGCTCACCATGCTGGAACGCAAATGCGCTCGGCATAGGATCGCGGTGCGCAAGGTGCATCCCGCCTACACCACGATCATCGGGGCGTTGAAGTATTCCTGGTCATTTAACTGCTCAGATCACATCTTGGCAAGTTATGTGATAGCTCGAAGAGGTCTAGGGTTCGCGGAACCCCTTCCAGCCTGCTATAAGCGGTTGCTCGCACAAGTCGGGGGCGTTTTAAAACCTCGTTTGAACCCGAGCAGTCCCTACTATCAGTGGGCGCAACTCTACGACCTTTTCAAGCATTACGGGGTAACTCCCTTCCGGTCTCCAGACCCAGCGACCAATCTCAAGAGGAATCTCTTGGGTGCCCTCGACACTGTGCTGGATGGCTTGAACCCGGCGACGGGCGTACCGCCTGATAACCTTAGGGCGGGTCTGTCCGCAGCTGCCTGCGGCTAGATGGATCAGAAGCATAGGAATTTTATAGATTTTTATAAAAATTTATAAA
>JAEOSY010000413.1 GCA_016840125.1 Candidatus Helarchaeota archaeon
AAAAAAGAAGGGATAATAATATTCGGCAGGATTTTGTCTTGTTCATGGGATGTATAATAACTCATCGGCTACCATTTATTGAAGTCTCACTAAGGAATGTTTTAGACCATCTTAACATCTCATTTGAAGAAAATTTGAAATTTTCCTGCTGCCCCGAACCGAATGGGATAAAAAATTCGAATAATTTCTTGTTTTCAATAACTGCGGCCCGAAATCTAGCCTTAGCTGAGGATCATACTATTTTAACGCCGTGTAATGGTTGTTTCACAACTCTTAAAAAAGTGAAATGTGAGATTGCTGAAGACTCTCATTTTAGGAGGAAGATTAATAAATATTTAAACAAAATTGATTTAGAAGCTAATGGAAAGACGAATGTCTACCACTTGGTTGAGTTCTTTTCAAAATCTATGAGGGAAACAATTCGAGAGAAAGTTAAATTTCCTTTGACTGGATTGAGAGTTGCAGTACATTATGGGTGTCACTTTCTCAGACCAAGCAATAGGGTGCAAATTGATGATCCTCTTAGCCCTACGATTTTTGATGAGCTAATTCAAGACTTAGGTGCTCAGAGCGTCGATTATCCGCTTAAAATGGAGTGTTGCGGGGGAAGTCTTGATAGGGCTGGAAGATCGAGCTTATCACTTGAGATAGTAAATGCAAAATTAGAGAGTATGAAGGAGAAAGAGATAGATTGCATTGTTGTGTGCTGTCCTCAATGTTTTATTCAATTTGATCACCTCCAGAAAAAATTAAATAACTTAGATTATAAATCTGACATTCCTGTGTTATATTACTCAGAATTATTAAATTTAGCTTTAGGGATTGATATTCAAGATATAATCAACAAACACCACAGAACTAGAGTAGATTCCCTATTTGAAAGAATAACAGTTATTCGTGAAAAGAACAGAGAAATAAGTAAATACTTTGACATTAACTTTTTATTGAAATGTCATTCATGCGAAGCATGTGAAAACGATTGTATTGTCGCAAAAATGTCGAATTTTAGTCCAAATCAGGTTATTGGTGAACTTCTCAAAGGAAATATCGAGGAAATAATCGCAGATCCTTCAATTTGGATGTGTCTTGATTGTTATTTGTGTTTTGAATTATGTCCAATGAGAGTTGGTCTGATTGATATATTTACAATTTTGCGAAATTTAGCAACTGAGAGAGGATTTGTTCCTATAGGTTTTGAAACAGAATTTAAATCCTTCCATCAAAATGGAACAGTAGGGATAATTTCGAAGGTTGCTCGAAAAAGAGTTGGTTTAGAATTCAACAAACCGGAAGTCGGAGATTTGAAAGAATTATTTAATATCATAGATAAAGAAAGCATTGATGGAGATTCTTAAATATACAATGGTGAACACAGAATGAAATGGGAAAATTATACTTCTTTGCCGGACAAATTTAAGAATCAGAGAGTTTTTGACGGATGTGGAATATCGGGTTTTATGAATATCGACGGCACTAGGGTTTCAGGCCAAAAAGTTATTGATATGCTATCTATACTGAAAGATAGAGAAAATGGTCTTGGAGCGGGTTATGCAGGATATGGAATCTATCCTGAATATAAGGATTATTACGCATTTCATTTCCTCTTTGATACCGAGGATGCAAAATTTAAAACCCTGGAATATCTTGAAAGTAAAGGTACTATTATAAAATCTGAACCTATTCCAACATATTTAAAAGCAGACATTAAAAATCCTCCAATCATTTGGAGAGCTTTTTTCGAACCGAGAAGAGGAAAAAGTCAAAATAATGAAGAAAAAATAGTCCAAATCGTTATGGAAGTCAACGCAAATATTAACAATGCTTTTGTTATGTCATCAGGAAAAAATATGGGTGTATTTAAAGGAAATGGTTGGTCACATGAAATAGCAGAATTCTATAAAATCAAGGAATATAGAGCTTATATGTGGATGGGACATTCGAGGTTCCCAACAAATACTCCTGGTTGGTGGGGTGGAGCTCATCCATTTAATTTACTGGATTGCTCCGTTGTTCATAACGGAGAAATTACTTCATATGGCACAAATCGAAGGTATTTGGAATCGTTTGGCTACAAATGTACGTTATTTACGGATACTGAAGTAATCGCCTATTTGATCGATTTATTGCATCGTCGACATAAAGTTCCCATCTCTATAGCTGCTATTGCATTAGCACCACCTTTACATGAAGAAATTGAAAAATTTAATCAAAACTCTCAAAAAATATTCAAGAATGTAAGAGCAACTTATAGAAGTGTCATGTTAAATGGTCCATTTTCTATAATAGTGGGGATTTCAAATCCAGTACCTACAATGATGGGTTTATCTGATCGGAAGAAATTACGTCCTTTAGTAGTTGGAATTTCTGATGACTACAACACAGTTTATATGAGTAGCGAAGAAGCATCTTTCAAGAGATTAATGCTCACTAATAATGCTTTCAATTTGAAGGAAATCTGGCACCCTAAAAGCGGTACAGCCGTGATCACCGAATTAGGGAAGGGATTAGTAAAAAAAGGTCTTGAATCACCTTTAGGAATGACTACTTCATCACCAATGGAGGTTTTTTAAATGGCAATCGCACATGAAATCATTTCATATTACAAAGTGAATATCAACCAAGAAGACTGCCAAAAATGCAAAAGATGTATAAATAACTGTTCTTATGGTGCTCTTTCCTTCAATGGAGAAAGAATTGTTGCTCATAGTCAGAAATGTGTTGCTTGTCAGAGATGCGTTGTAATGTGCCCCGGTAAGGCAATCCTGATTTCTCAGAACGAATCTTTTTTACCCCCTCATGGGAATTATACAAGAAAAATCCGTAATATCATTTGGGCTCAATCTGGCAGTGGAGGTGTTTTGCTTTCAGCAACTGGAAATGATAGGCCTATTAGATCGATTTTTGATGATCTACTTCTTGATGCTTGCCAAGTGACTAATCCCAGTATTGATCCTCTTCGCGAAACTATTGAAACAAAGATTTTTTTTGGTCGAAAACCTAAGAAACTCGAATTTAGCTTGGAATCGGATGATTTAGATGAAATTTCCCTCACAACAGAGATTTTTCCTAATTTTGAGATTGATGTACCGATTATAGTAGGGCATATGAGTTTAGGGTCGATTAGTTACAACGCATGTCAAGCAATTTACCAAGCTTGCAGAGAATTAAATATTTTAGCAGGATCTGGAGAAGGAGGTTTACATCCTGATTTTTATGAGTATGCTCCGCACATAATTACTGAAATCGCTTCAGGAAGATTCGGAGTTGACATTAATTATTTAAACAGGGCGGCAGCTTTAGAGATAAAAATTGGTCAAGGAGCAAAACCAGGACACGGAGGACACTTACCAGGAGAAAAAGTAAGTAGTTTAATTGCCCAAACCCGAATGATTCCGAAAGGAAGCGATGCGTTATCTCCCTATCCCCACCATGATATCTACTCAATTGAAGATCTAGCTCAATTAATCGCGGCATTAAAAGAAGCAACTAGGTACAGGGTACCTGTTGGCGTAAAAATAGCAGCAGTGCACAATTCTGCGCCAATTGCGGTAGGTATAGTGAGAGGAGGAGCAGACTTCTTAACTCTTGATGGTTTTAGGGGTGGAACTGGTGCAGCTCCAAGAATCATAAGGGATCATGCAGGGATTCCTATTGAGTTGGCAATTGCTTCTGTTGATAAAAGACTTAGGCAAGAAAATTTAAGAGAAGAAGTAACTTTAATTGCTGGTGGATCAATTCGATATTCTGCAGACTTAATAAAATCAATTGCCTTAGGTGCCGATGTTGCGATGTGTGCTTTACCAGTGTTAATTGCAATGGGATGTAGAGTGTGCCAACAATGCTTTAGAGGTTTCTGTTCTTGGGGAATCGCTACTCAGCAAGAAAATTTAGTTAAAAGATTAGATATCAATATTGCAAAAAATAGGATAATAAATCTATTCCATTCTTGGAATGAAGAATTAAAAGAAGTTTTAGGAGCAATGGGTATTGACTCGGTTGAATCACTTCGATCTAACAGGGAAAGATTGAGATATATCGGTCCTAATCCTCGAATTGCAGAAGTTTTAGGAGTAAAACATGCGGGTGAATAAAAAAATGCTAATAAATAGTATTAAAGAGAAAAATTATAAGATTCGTCACGAACAGATCATAGAAATAGATGCGGCCCCTAATGGAGAACCAGTTGATTATTTGATCTTAAACGATATGATACAAACATGTATTCTCAATGATTATAAAAAAATAGTATTGAATAATGTATGTGGACAACGATTTATAGGGGCCGCTTTGCAAGGTGACATAGAAATTACCATTAATGGTGTTCCTGGAAATGACATGGGAATCTTTATGGATGGGCCTAAAATTGTTGTAAATGGAAATTGTGAAGATCAAACTGCGAATACAATGAACCAAGGAAAAATAATAATTAATGGTGATAGTGGTGATGTGATTGGATTATCTTCAAGAGGGGGACAGATTTTTATTAAGGGAAATGTAGGATATAGAGTGGGGATTCATATGAAAGAATATGGTAATCAATTCCCCGTTATAATTATTGGTGGAACCGCTAAAGATTTTCTAGGTGAATATATGGCAGGTGGTATAATAATAGTACTAGGTTTAAAATTTTTACAAAACGGTTCCATCATTGAAAATGTACAACCGGTGTGTGGGAATGAGTTAGGATCAGGAATACACAGAGGTAGTATCTTCTTAAGAACTGATATGAATCTAGAAGACAATCTAGGTATCGGTGCCAAGATTACGGAATATGGTGATATTGAAAAAGCTGAAATCGCTCCATTTTTGACAGAATTTTGTGAATATTACAACATTCCACTCGATTTTATTAATAAAAAACCTTTCCAAGTAATCAAACCAATTTCAAAAAGACCTTTCGGGGGAACATATTGTAATCAAATGATATAAGCTCTCATAAATTAATCGATATTTAGAATTTTTTAATAAACTATAGTATTTCTGTCGGCTTGCTTTTTTTTGTGATTAAATTTTTTTTAACATAAACCACTAAGTTTATAAGCAAGAAGAGAAATTTTTATAAAAAATTTAGAAAAATTTAGCGGAAATGAACAAAAAAACAAGAAAGATCATTAAGAATAAAGCTTTTAAGTGAATTTGTGCTATTAAAAGTAATATTCGTTCAATATGGGATCATATTCCCGCAACAAATAATTATGATAAGATTATCATGACAAAATTTTCGATGTTAACGCACCAGACAAGTATGATTGGTTCTAGAACAAGAGTAGAAGATTCTTGCGAGTCAGGATTGTGCCCAATTTGTATTGCAGATTGTCCTGTGTTTTGTGAAGTGTCAAAATCGGCACTAAGAGGACGGGAAGCACTATACCCTCGAAGAGAGTATTTTGGAAACTCGACAGCGGGAACTCCAAAAGATTTTGGGCTATCCTATAGCGATTTTCAAATTCAGTTTGAAGTTAGAGGCGCGCAAGGAATTGAACCTGACGAAGATAAAGTAGTATTCCCTAACGTAGATATGACGATGCACTGGGGGAACATTAAGCAAAAGCTCCCTATAGTAATCGCGGGATTAGGAAGCACATATGTTGCGAAACGAAACTGGGACGGCTTAGCAATGGGTGCAGCTCTATCTGGCGTAAGTATAACTGTAGGAGAAAATGTAGTAGGAATGGATTCACTTGCGAAGTTTGCAAACCACTCTGTTTATCCTCAAGTAATTGATACAGATGATATGAAATATCGTGTTAACGCTTATCGTGAATTTTGGGATGGAGAGCACGGAGATATAATCGTACAGAAAAACGTCGAAGATACAAGATTAGGTGTTTTTGATTATGTCTCTTCAAAATTAGATGTTACATCTCTGGAACTAAAATTCGGCCAAGGAGCAAAAGCAATTGGAGGAGAAGTTAGATTAGCTTCTTTAGAAAGAGCTAAATTGCTTCAAGACCGGGGATATTTAGTTTTTCCCGATCCTTCAGATCCGTTCGTTGTTGATCAATGGAATGCTGGTTTAATTCCTGACTTTGAAAGACACAGCAGAGTTGGACTATCGAGTACTGAGGACATTCTAGAGGAAATAGACCAAATACGTTCATCAGGAGCAAAAAATATTTTCATAAAGACAGGAGCTTACCGTCCTGCTGCCACTGCTTGGCTATTAAGGCTGGGTGTGGAAGGAAAAATTGATGGAATGACTTTTGATGGCGCTGGAGGAGGAACTGGAATGAGTCCGGTAAGCATGATGAATGAAGGCTCAATTCCCACTGTGTATTTAGAAGCTCTTGTAGCTGGTTGTTTGGACATGATAACGAAAAAATACCCCAATGTAAAGATACCAACCATAGCCATCGCGGGAGGTATAGCTAATGAGACGCAGATGTTCAAAGCCTTAGCCATGGGTGCCCCCTATGTTAAATGCATAGCCATGGCGAGGGCTCCAATTACTGCCGCGATGAAAGCTAAATATATTGGTAAAACTTTATCAAACAAAGCTGCTACACCGGCTATGCTCAAAAACTTGGGTTTTCCAAAAGAAAAAGAGCCATCGACTTTAACTCTTAATGAAGCTTTCGTAGAATATGATAAATTACAGATAAAGCATAAAGGAAGGGAGATTCCACCATCTGCTGTAGGAGTGTATACATACTTTGCTAGCAAATTGGGTGTTGGATTAAAGCAATTATTAGCTGGTGTGAGAAAATTTAACCTAGATTTGATAGATAGACACGATATCGCTTATATCTCTCAAAGAGCTAAAGAAGTCTGCGGTAAATGGAATCTAAACATTAAGTCTCAAGAATCGCTCGATTTTGAATCGGTCAAAAATGAGATATATTCGGGAAATTATGATTTCTAATTTAGTCTCTGTTAATTAGATATACTATCCTTCTTTTTATAATCATCAAACTCGTACATAAAATAAAAAAAATAAAAAATATTATTCAAGTGTTTTTTCAAATTCGTTAATAAATTCCTCTAATTGTTTTATCCCAAGTTTCCAAAAGTCTGCTTTAGTAATGTCTAATCCAATGAGGTTCGCTAGATCGATTGGAGATAGGCTTCCTCCCGCGCTTAATAGCTGTTTAAATTTAGGTATAAAAGCGGACCCTTCTTCTTTATAGACCCGATACAAAGCGAACACAAAAAGTTGAGCATATACATAAGGATAGTTGTAAAAACGAAAATTGGGAATAAAGTAGTGAGGTTTCATGGTCCACTCCCAGATCATTTCGTCAAACCACTCAACCGAGTCTCCGTATATTTTATCCCGACCGGCACACCAATACTTTGAAATTGTTTGACCATCTAGATTTTCACCCTCTTCTATGGCGTTATAAAGACTTTGCTCAAAAAACACTCTTGCACTAACTTGAAATGCCGCTTGACCAGTATCGTCTAGAACATGTGCTAGAATTGCCCTTTTTTCTTCTTTAGTTTCTGCTTTAGTTAATAAAAGATCGGTCATTAATAATTCAC
>JAEOSY010000414.1 GCA_016840125.1 Candidatus Helarchaeota archaeon
ACAGAAAATTTCGGGAGGATATCTGGTATTATTAAGACTTACTCTTGGTTTTGCTTTCTTAACAACATGGATAAGTAATTTGCTTAAAGGTGCATTTACTGGTCAAGGTTATATTGATACTATTGAACATTTTATTAATAACACAGAACATATCGCCACCCCTTTTGATGCAATAATAGAAATGACTTTTCCTTTTGCCACACTCTTTGGTTTTGGTTGGATGGCTATAGAACTATTTATTTCATTATCCTTAATATTTGGAATTATAACACGTTTAGGTGGATTCCTAGGTGCTGGTTCCACAATAATATTAGGACTCGGATCATTAGGTGTCGAATGGATCTGGACTCACCCTCTTCTTTTTGTAGGCTTCTTAACCTGTGCTTTAGTGGGAGCAGGTAGGTGGTATGGAGTCGATTATTGGTTGAAAAACAGATCTTCAGGGTTTTTGGTGAAATACCTTATCTAAAAGAAAACCGGGGGAATATCTTCATTTTTTCAAATAATTGGTTTCTGATCTTTGAAACGACATTTTTTAGACTATTCCAAGTTTCATAAATAAGCAATGCATAAAATGGAAGAAATTCCAATAATCGAAAAAATAATGGTTCTTTCCAAAAACCTACTAGATCATATGAAACATGGACACTATAGGAAATGATAACAGTGCCCGATAACAAAATCCAAATCCAAATGATGCTTTCACGATCTAATAACAGGAAGGGAAATAACCAGAGTAAGTACCAGGGATGGAACGTTGGTTGAAAGAGAATTAATGCTCCCAGTACTATAATTGTGTAGTTATGTGGTAGTTTTTCCTCTTGAAAAGCTTTTAGGGAATAGAACACTAATAAAAAAAGGAATATCATCGCTAAGATGAGTTTTGATACAAATGGTATTGAAATAAATTCATTAACAACCCCAAAAATACTTGCGTTAAAATACCAGTCATTTGCATAGGTTAACAAACCTGAAATTAAAGTTGGATCTAAGAATACAGCTCCTAAATAGCTTCCTAATCCAATTAATATTAGAAGCTGCCCTTTACGTTGGAAATGTTTCCAAAATAGAATTATTGGAAAAATTGGATAGTATTTAAGGAAAAATGCAATTAGAAAACCGAGAGCAGCAGTTGTAGGCCGCTCGTTCTCAAGGGAGAAAAGGGAAATCATCAGGATTGCTATTACTAGGGTCTCGAAATGGAGTCCATTTCCTGTTTCAATAAGAATTAAGGGGTTCCAAGCATAGATAATTAGTTTCCAACTCATTTCAGCCGGAAGAAGGGAATTTAAAAGAAATATTGATAATATAAATGCAAAAGAAAATGATAATCTGAAGATAATAACATCTGAGGTTAGTAGGTTTAAGAATGCAAAAAATAACAGTATCAACGGAGGATATGGAGAAGTAACACTGGAATTGTTAACTTTGACAAGATATGAAGTAGGGGATAATCCATTCACTGAATTTATCGGAGTATGATATGGATTCAGACCATTGATTATCATTTTTCCTTCTATTATAAATCGATAAATATCATCAGAAAGTGAGATTGAGGTAGTAAGTAAAAGTAATAGGATCAAACTTGGAATTAAAATGATAATAAACAGGTTCCTTTTAGTCGTACTGATAGAAAATCTTCTTACAAGTTCGATAGAAATAAAATATATAATAAAAGAAAAAAAGAAAAATGGAATTAACAGAATAGAAGAACGGGAAACACCTGTTGCTAGAATCAAGATCAGAACTGAAATAAGAAAAAGAATTCCCATAGTAGAAAGAATTAAGCCTTGTGATCTTTTTTTAAGCCAGTAGATCATCTTTTCATTGGCAACTAACAAGTGAATCTTCTCATTTACATGTACCTAACCATTTAATTTAGAATTTTCTAATTAACCATCGAATTGAGGTATAAAATGCGCTGAAAGAATCTGTTATAATCACGATAGGTGTAATAATCCGTAATTCATCAATCTCGATTCAGTTTTTAAAAATAGAAAATCCCGGTATTATCTCTAGAATTTTCGATGCACAAATACTTATTCTCAAAATCCAGAAAATTGTGTTTGGAAAGGAGATAAATTCATTGATAAACCAAATGATGAATCCAGTTCGTAGGAACAGGATTTCAATATCCTCTTCCAGGATTACTACCTTCGCACACGATTACCTTTTTCGTATATTTTAACGCAACTAGATGTATTCAATTACTAATATAGTCTCTCAGAATAATAATTCTACTTTATGGAAGACGTAAGGATTGATATCCTGTTTACAGATGATTAATCACTTCTTTTAACGTAAAATATATAATGAGGTCGTAATTCATATTGTCAATTGATTCAGGATTGCATTATTCTTGATTTATCACCGATTTCTACTCCAAAGTTAAGGTTGTTAACTGATTTGCCACGATCCCGATTATTTATTTGGATACTAAAAAAAGGATTTCCATTAAGAACTTTTTTCTCACGATTTACACGGATCCCTGTCCTAGGAAAAGCCATGGATTATATGATGTTCCACGAAGATGATATACTCTACTTACCTAAAGACTCTGTTACTAAGATAAAGATTGATCAACCATTAGAGCAACATACCGAAACAATCATTCCTTCACAAGTCATTGAGCATTTTATAAATGAATCCAATTATCATTTTGTAATGGATTGGTGTATATGTCGTTCCTCATCGAATTGCAAACATTTTCCGATTGAGCTTGGCTGCCTATTTCTCGGTGAGGCCGCAATGAAAATTGATCCAAAACTTGGAAGAAAGGTGACAAAAGAAGAAGCTTTAGACCATGTAAGGAAATGTCGGGAAGCTGGAT
>JAEOSY010000415.1 GCA_016840125.1 Candidatus Helarchaeota archaeon
GAACCTAAAATATGACCTGCTGGCCAAAATTCGAAATATATATTAGTTTTTGGTATTTTTGTTAATTTATTTAAAGGGATCTCTTTTATTTTTGAAAGACATTTCGCAACCAAATCTATTGAATACTCGATACCTAAGTAATCCTCTGTATATTTATTTATTCTCTTTTGATGAGTTAAAGATTCATAAATTTGTAATCTAATAAAAGGTAAACAATGTTCTGGAACGAAAATATTAATGTTTGGATTGTTTTCAAACACTTTGGGAAGAGAACCGACATGGTCAAGATGGGGATGGCTAATGAACACAGCATCTATATGGTACCAATCTTCAATCATATCAAACATTTTTACATAATTTGCAGTGTTTTTAAAGTTTATTGGGCGTAGACCCGCTTCAAATAAAATATAGTAACCAACAAACTCAACGTGGAAGGAACTCGCTCCAATTTCATCACCTCCTCCTAATGGTAAAAACTTGACCATTTATTTAATCTTCCTCGTGTTTATTCGGTGCTTTCGGAATAAATAAAGGGACTAATGTTCCCTTATGTAATTCAGCATTCCACACTCTTGCATATCCTTGTCCTAATCTATATATCATATTTACATATTCTCTTCCAAGTGTCTCTTTTATCCAATTACCGGAAGTAGCCTCTAATCCAAGTATAATTTTAGTCTGAAATACCCCAATTATTTCTGGAATGATATCATGGGGTTGCTGTGAAGCAAATATCATCCCAAAATGCTTCTTTCTCCCCCGTCGAGCTATTCTTATTAAATTCTGAGAAACCCGCCTTAAATAATCTGCTTCTCCAGGATCCTTCACTTTTGGGAAAAGCTCATGAGCCTCATCAAGTACCATTACGAGCGGTGTTTGATCATTTTCATGGATTTTCTTTTTGTTTATCATTAGTAACAAGTACAGAAGTATGGGCATTTTATCGAGAATATGATCGATTTGAATGACAGAGACTTGACCAGGGACTAATATATCATCGATTTGTAATGGAATACCCCCTTGATCGAATACTTCTATCGGGCCATTTACGATTGCTCCTTTAATTGCCCTTGCTACTTGTGTGTTTAACGTTTGACCTTCATGAGTTATGATCTCATTAATTTTATCTGAGAATGTTTTATAACTTACAGCAGGATATTCTTTAAAAACCTTCTTAACCATTCTCTTAAAGTTTGTCGATGATGTAGGAGGTAACTCTGGAAACAGGAGGCCAACGAGCTCGGGATCGATAGCATTTAATGATAATGTGTGTGTGCCATCACCATGGTTAAATATTATCTTGAAGACTTTTAGATTCTTTACTACATCCATGTTTAACATGTTCCAAAGTTCTTCATCAAATACAGTTGCATACTTTGTATGTTCATTCAAATTTCCAAATTGTCCCGTAATATCCAATACGATTACTGCGGGGGGTAGACCATCACGTGTTCCCACATACTGTGAGAGACCATTTATAAGAATTTTTATTAAGTTTGTTTTACCTTTCCCTGGCGACCCTACGACAAAAATACCTTTATATCCCGTTTCCTTGAAGGAAAATGGAAATTTATATATTAATTTCATATCAGGTATTTCATCTTCTAAAGTTTCGTACGTTACCAATCCTAGACTAATTCCTTCCCCGAAAAGATTCATAACCTTCATCATTTCATTTTTAGAGGGAAGCCGATAATAATGACTGCTAAAATTAGCTGGAAATAAAACTCTTGTAAATTTTTCATTTTCATAATACATGAAAGGAGAAGTCTCAATGTAGATGTTAAACATATCAATTGCGCGGAATGGAGCTTTTAATGTCTTTGGGAAAGATGATATCTCCTTTAATTCCACAATTGCAGATGGCATATCTATTTTTTTCTTGCTATAACTTATCAATACCTGTCCGGGGAAGATACTTCGTTGAAATTCTTGTCTTATTGCTCCAGAAAGTACATTTGACTTTTCCAATGATAATTTATATTGTTGAATTTCAGATTGTAATACAATTCCAATAGCATCACTAGGGAGTGACTCATCTTCCCATTTTTCCTCTGTCATAGGTTCGGGTACTGTCTGAATTACGGTTGGTGTTGGTTCAGATTTTGTATCCTTAACTTCGAGTATATGTTTCTCTTCGCTCATATATTCAGGAGTGAGTATCCTATTTTCTTGTTGAATTGTTTCCGGTTCAATAGTTTGAGCTTCAATCTTTTCTACTTGATCATCCATAATTAACTTTCCGTCATCAACAGAAGCATCAAAAGTACTTGTTTCATCGTCAATATCAACATCAGATATTCGAATCACTTTCTCGTCATTTTCGCACTTTTCATAGTAGTCACATTCTTTACATTTGCTATCCATTAAAATGTGAGGAACTTGCCCGTTTTCTTGATATCCAAATATTTCCTCAACCCGTTCAATAACTTTTTCTCTATGAATATCGGAAAATGCAATATTAAATTCTTTTTCTCCATAATATAAAATCTTTAGCCCAATGCACTTCATTTCAAATTCTTCTTCATAGATTACTGCATAACCTGCAGCTTCCATTACATGAGACTCAAAAGGTGCACCATCTGGCACTCTACCAGTTTTAAATTCCCATACGTAAAACTCTCCATTTTCCTTTTCTACAACGCAATCCATCCTACCATACATGTATGGATGATTGATTCCAACTTCCCATTCAAACTTAGGTTCTCCCTTAAAGTATTGTTGGGGAAGTTTATTAGCAGGAAATGTATTATCACCATCTGCTAAATGTCTTGCAGCAGCGGTTATAATGCTTAAAAAACCATTACGTCCTTCCATCATCCTTTTAAATCCTTTATTCAAATCCTTTTGGTATTTCAAGTAAGCATGGTCATTTTTCATTACTACTCTGGCTTCCTCCGCAGCAGCTTCAAGTATCATTTTTAAGCGGGAGAACCCAACA
>JAEOSY010000416.1 GCA_016840125.1 Candidatus Helarchaeota archaeon
ATTACATAGATCGGAGACATAATAAAATTAAACATCCGCCCCCTTGTTGGATTTGTATTAGGTTTCTGGGGTGGCGGTGTCCTGGGACCTCCCGCTCCTTTATAGCCTTCGTAATCCACATCTTGATCGGATTCTGACATAGGATGTTTTGAGGGGGATTGCACTAATAACTATTACTATGAGAATACCCCCAATAATTAACTAAATCTATTTAAAATACATTTAGCATAACATATAATAAAAAAGCAAAGAGGTCTAAAATGAAGGATAAGTTTCAATTGGTTGGGACAGCGATTCCAGAGTTTAGTCTGCCGAATTCCAGGGGTGAAACACGGAATATCAAAGATTTTCTTGGCAAAAGCGTTGTGGTGATCTTGTTAAGAGGGATCATGTGACCTTATTGTCGAGCCCATGTTGTAAAATTAGCAGGAAGTTATGAGAAATTTCAAGAATTAAATGCGGAGCTCTATCCGATTACTGTGGATAAGTTAGAAAATGCTCAAAAGTTGGAAACTAAGTATGCCAAGAGCAAATATCCGATATACTATGATGAAAAGAAAGAGGTCGCGAAGTTGTTGCACCAAGAATGGAAGGTATTGAAGTTGGGACGAATGCCCGGTATGCTTATTATCGATAGAAATGGCGTGATCCAGTGGGCGTATTATAGTAGTTCGATGCGTGATATTCCAAAAAATGAGGTTATACTCGAAGTGCTCGAAAAATTGCCCCATTGATTTGGTAGGAAGGAAATTGAAAAGTGAATAATATTTTCTTCTTGTGACTTCGCCAAAAGTCCGCCAAATCACCTTCTTTTCTCAAATAATCTTTTTGATAATGTATTTATTGAGGATAAGCTAAAGACTATTTACATAGGTGTTTTGAATGAAAGATAAGTTCAAAATGGTTGGGACTAAAATTCCAGAGTTTTCGTTACCAAATTCCAGAGGAGATAGAATTAATATCACAACGCTCCTCGGAAAAAAGATACTGATTGTTTTGTTGAGAGGATTAATGGATCCCTTTTGTCAGGCACAAGTTTTTCGGTTAGGTAAAGAAATCGATAAATTAAGGAGTTTAAACACAGAAATCTATGCTATTACAGCTGATAGATATGAAAACGCGCGCAGGTTGGAACTCCGCTATGCAAAGTCGGCATTCCCTATCTTTTTTGATCGAAAGCATGAAGTAGTTAGGAGTTTAAAACAAGAAGTGAAAATTTTTAAATTAGGAAGATTACCAGCAGTTTTGATAGTTGAAATTGACGGGACCATTAAGTGGGCCTATTATGGAAGCGATTTTCGAGATATTCCCACAAATAAAGAAATATTTGAAGCTATCGATAGTTGATAAGGTGGCATTTTTCTTGAGCTTCATCAAAAAATTGTGGAACTACTACAAAAAATATAAAACATGGGATCCCACGCTACACGAAAGGGAAATTAAACAATTTGAAAAGCGAGAGAAGGAGAATCCTCCTCCGAAGGGTGCAATACTCTTTACTGGAAGTTCTACCATTAGGTATTGGAAAACTCTGGAAGAAGACATGGTACCTTTAACTGTGATCAATCGCGGATTTGGTGGATCGCGTATATCCGACGTCATCCATTACATCCCACGTATTATTTTCCCCCATCAACCTTTAGGAATCGTGTTTTATGCAGGGGAAAATGATTTAACGGGCCTGTTGGGGATGACACCGAAGACGCCTCAGGAGGTTACTGATGATTTTAAACGTTTTTGTCAAATTGTCCACGCGGAATTCCCAGATATTCCGATTTTCTATGTCTCAATAAAACCTCCAAAAAGGAGAATTAAGTATCGTGCAGAAATGGAAAAAGCAAATGAATTGATAGAAGAGTATTGTAATTCCACCAAAAATCTTTCGTTCATTGACATTGTTCCCATTTTAAGTGAAGAAGGAAAGATAAAAAAGGGAATTTCAAAATGGGATGGAATTCATTTAAATAAAAAGGGCTATGAAATGATTACTTCTATAATTAAACCGATTTTACTAAGAAAATCTCAATAAAACCCAGAATAGGGATCAATTATATATGGAGTTAGGATTATACCCAGAAAAAATTTGGGTTTTTTAAATTTGATGAAGGTTGTATTCCAATGATCCTAACTTGAGTTTCTGGGCAGCTTCCATAAGATAGTTTGGGTCAGCTTCAAAGCTATCAGTGTAGATGGCAGCTAGTTTATTCTCGACGGATTTGCTAAGAACGGATCCAGGGACTACGGGTGCTCGATTGATTAGATCTAAGCTTGCTTTATCAATTGCAAGTGGATCGAAGCCAG
>JAEOSY010000417.1 GCA_016840125.1 Candidatus Helarchaeota archaeon
CTATTGGGTATTTACAGGCACAACAAAGTCCAGAAGGCGGATTTCCCACGAAAGCTGAATCGGATTACTCGAGCCGGGTCCTTTGGGGTTATGGAAGTGCTATGAATGCAAATGAAGCTTCAACTCATGGCACCTACTACGCCCTCCAAGCTCTTGCTAGGTTGTCGCAAGACGCAAAACCTTTGGATGAAAACTCGTTAAAGATATGGCTACTCACAACTCAAAATCCAGATGGAGGCTTTCCATATAATCTCGGAGATCGAAGCGATGCAGCTTCTTGTTATTACGCTATCGCGGCACTGGAACTTATTGGTGAGGAACCATATTCCTATGAGTCCTGCATAGAATTTTTGAAAGACTGCCAAAGGACGAATGGAAGTTTTGATTTTTTTCCAGACGCAGACGAATATGTAAACACAACATACCTTTTCATCAGTTTTTGCGTAACTAGAGCGCTTTCTATACTTGGAACTCAACCTGATGATGTTTTTGGGGCTTTGGATTGGCTAAAAACCTGCAATGATGCGCAAACTAGAGGTTATGGTGATACTACTTACTTTGGATCAGATCTTCGGAATTCCCCCTATTTAATCGAAGTCATAGCTGAACTTAATACTGACCAGTCCTTCAACCCAGATCCATGGATTAACCTCCTATTGGTGTTCATCATAGGTGTAGCTGTTTTATTCGGTGCTTATGGTGTGATAAAAGTAACAGAAAAACTTCGAGACCTATTTATCAAGGAGCAGATACGTGTGGATAAAAATATCGGTGAATTTCCTGCAGTCCATGTGAAAGGCCTCACTATTAAAATAGGGAAAAAGGTTATCCTCGAGGATGTTAACATGACTTTACAGCATGGCGAGGTTCTTGGGGTAATTGGAGAAAGTGGTGCGGGAAAATCTACATTTGTGCAATGCCTTTTGGGAACTAAGGGCTCGATAGGCGATATAAAACTTTATGGTTATGACATTCGGAAACAAAGGGGGAAATTAAAACCATTATTTGGCTATGTTCCACAAGATTTAAGTAAAATTTACGAAAATTTTACGATTATGGAGAATCTTATGCATTTTGGAAAACAATATGGTTTAACTGAAAAACAAATCAACCAAAAAGGGTTAAAAATCCTCCAAGATCTTGGCATCGTTAGTAAAAAAGATGATTTAGTTTCTGAATTATCGGGAGGACAACGACGAAGAGCTTCAATTGCTATCGGAATGATTCATACGCCAACCTTATTCGTACTGGATGAGCCTACTTCTGGTCTTGATCCAATCCTTCGAGAGCAGCTCTGGCTTAATTTAATCGATTTGGCTGAAACACACCACAATACATTAATAGTAATAACACATTATCCCGAAGAAAGTAAATTTTGTACTCGCGTTGCGATTTTCGGGCGGAAACGTGGCTTGATTGATTTTGGTCCTCCTCAAGAACTCATTAAAATCCTTCCTGGGGGCGGTCGTGCTATTAACATCACTTTAAAAGGACAATTAGAGAAACTAAAAATTGATCTTATGTCCTACTTGCACAATATACCCGATATCGAATTTGCTCTGGAGGAAAAACGAGGGCAACGTTATCGTGTTTTCTCCCCCTTACCCCTCACCCTTTTACGCATGTATTTAATACAACATCTAGGCACGGAACTTGCTGCTGCACAGACTGGTACAGAAGATATTCTATTGGAAATGAGTGATGCGACTTTATTGGATTATTTTAGAATTAAATCACTAGAAGTAAAGGATTGAAAATGCCAAGAATTGTGAACCTGATCATAAAAGAATTCGGGCGAATAAAGTCCGATCGAAAAGGATTAATTATGCTATTTCTATTTCCACTGATCACAGTCATTATTTTTGGATTTTCCTCAGGTGGTGGATATGAAATTAACTATTCAGTCGGAATTATTAACGTAGATGTTGGCGGGCACGGAAATAACATGGTGAATGCCTTCTACCAATCCACCTCCACAATGAACGTTATTTACAATCGTACCGTAACTTTTCTGACCTTTGACGAGGCATTTGAGGATGCATATCAAGATCTTAAAGCTGATATTATCGAAATGATCTTCATTATTCCCGAAGAGTTTAGTCAAATGGTTGATCAGGGATTAAATCCTCAAGTTATTGTTTATATTGACGCATCGGACTCTGAAACCGCAGAAAATGATTTATATCTTGCTTTAGCGGAACCCTTCCTTGAATTCAAGAAGATCGAAGATAATATGACTGGGGCGGTACTATTGACCCCCCACATCGAATATGATGTCCCAAAGGGTTGGAATGAGATATTGAATTACATGGCTGCCATGATCCTCCCCCTAATACTTATAGCTACAAGCATGAACGTGTCTTCCCTTAGTATCGCTACAGAGTCACCAATCGCTCGTTTGTTACAAACTCCCGCTAGCAAACGTGATATGGTACTTTCTAAGTTCATCAGCTACTCTCTAATTACAACACTTCAAGTATTGACCATCTTCTTTACAGGAATTGCTTTCGGTTTATATATTTTGGGATCTCCTCTTGATATCCTAATCGTGCTCTTACTAGCCGGATTGTCCGGCGTATCGCTTGGCATCTTTATTTCCACCTGTTCCACTTCTGAAGCACAGGCCAATCAATTATTTATTGCTATCTTTATCATTCTAACACTATTCAGTGGCGCTTTTATTCCAATTTCTGATATGCCCCCTGCTTTTGCAGTAATAGCTAATATACTCCCTCTTGGACATCTTATCTCATTATATGAGAATATATCATTCCGTGGATTTGGGTTGGAAGTCGTCAACCACGTTGTACCACTTTTAATAATTTGCGGAGTTCTTTTAGCCCTATCTTTACTTATATTTCAGCTCAGGAAGATGGAGGTATAGTTAATGGTTTCCTTTTCAAGAATACTAAAGCTCATAATAAAAGAGTTGAACTGGTTGAAGTCCGACAAAAGGGCGCTCGTGATGGCACTCCTCCTCCCTCCATTGGTTATAGCAGCATTCAGTTCAATGGCATTATTGAGCGCTGGAAGTGGTAACCAAGGCACACCTATAAATATCGCCATTGTTTCTTTCGATGCTTTAGATCACACGTATACCCTCTCAAATGGTAGTTCCTATACGTCAACCGATCATGATTGGGCAATAACGTTAATCGAAACTATGGAGAATCATTCACTAACAAATGTAAACTACCTCTACAATATCTCGGAGGATAGTTATGGGATGCTTTCTGCGAGAGAACTATTGACAAATAGAACAATCCATGCAATCCTATACATACCTTCGGACTTTACCGAGGGCATCGAATATGGCTCTAATGCTGCTTTGGAGGTATTAGCGGATGGTTCGAATAATAAACTAATCGCTAGCTATATAAACAAATTACAAATTGTGGTAACTGAATTCCAACAAGAGAACGATATCACTCCTTACTTCGAAATTATCCCTCACGAAGAATTCGAGTCAACTACAAGCGAATCCTTAGGATTGTTGAGTTCCTTTACTGTTCCACTCCTTATATTTGGAGCAACTTTGATTCTGACGATCGGTGTTATTTGTAAAGAAGGCCCCTTGTCGAGACTCCTAATGACCCCTGCAAACCGGTCTGAAATTTTAATTTCTAAATATATCACCTATTCTTTGGTTATGTGTATTCAGATGGCACTAATTTTTACTGTAAACAAAATAATTGGTACCGATGTAGCTGGTTCCATGGTAGGATTCGTCATTGCGATGCTTCTCGTTGGATTTTATGGTGTCACCTTTGGGATCTTCATTTCTACTATCTCTTCCAACCAAGTACAAGCAAATCAGTTTTTTGTTGGTATTTTTTTGGTTAGCCTCCTCCTCTCGGGAATGTTCGTTCCAGTTGATAATATGGCGCCTATACTCCAAGGAGTCGCATATTGTTTCCCTCTTGCATCCGCCACCCCTTTATTAAACAATATCTCATTAAAAGGACTAGGGCTTTTTGAAGGTCAAAACTTGATGTTTGTGGGGATCCTCATTGCAGTAAGTTGCGTTCTTATAGTTCTAACTGCTTACTTCTTTAATCGGAAGAAATTTGAAGTATAAGAAAGACACCAAGCACTCACTTCAATTTCTTTTCTCCCCATTTTTCTATTAATTTCCAATTCCTGAGGGGCGGTCGATCATCATTTAATCTAAATCAAAGAATAAGTCTAATCCATACTTGCTATATAATTCATCAATCAGGTAAATCAAAGGATTTAGATGATCCTTGTATCGATTCCAGACTAATTTCGTCCTTAGCTCTGCAAAATGCAAGTAACCCTCACTGTCGAAACATGGGTTATTCGGCTTTGGAATCACTTTTATTATTGGGGGTGTTTCGGGATATCCCGCGTTATATGTGAGTTCTGTCACCCGGGTTTTTCCATCACGCCAAGTTGTTGTGGAATACAATCCCTTAGTTAAGTCATTCTCATTGAGAAGCTTCCATTCCTTGTAACTTTGGCGAACAATAATATCTGCTATATGTTTTTTAAATAATTCTTTACCTTCTTCCCAACCCATCATGCGTCCGTCCTATCCTAAGGTGCTTAATCTCCACCAATTGGCTCCGGAATCCAATAGAGCTTATTTGTCTTCAACTCTATAATATCATCAATCGTTTCCCGTAATCCTACAGGTTTCTTTCTTCCTTTGTCAATCCGATATACTTTTACTGTCACAAGATTAATTGTTGGATTTGTCCGAATATTTTGATATGTTTGACTAAGCATGTCCACTACTTCTTCGCTATATTTCCAGAGCAATCGGGATGTAATGCTTTTTACGTTATCTGAGCCTTCTGCAGAAATGTAATCTGTTGTGCCAAGAAGTGGACTCACAAAAATTAATTCGTAGACCATTATCAATCATCTTACGTTGAGATTCTATGATTTAAAAATTACTTGGTACCTTTTGTTTCTTCTGTCTCAGATAAGTAATCAGTTTTCAGCATCCAAGATTCACGAAGAAGGACTATGCCTACAAATGTTCCAATGGGAACTGCAATTATTAAAAGAATCGACGCAATAATAACAAATATTCGTACATATTTCTCAATTTTATTTGGACCTTTTCCTTCATTTTTCTGGATTTCAAATCCATACCTTGCTAATTTCTTTGCGAAGAAGCCTAACACGAATAATATAATACCCGGAATGAGATATATCCATGCCATTATTTCGATTATTAACAAAACATTCTCATTAATGTAAGGATATAATAAAGCGATGGGTTCTCCTATTAAAAAACTAATTATTAGGAAAAAACCCAATCCCAATACTATTAAAATTAATCCACCACCCCACATCAAAAATCGATAGTGTCGCGCTAAATCCTTTTCCTTCATACCTATCTACCTTTCCTACATTCCAATTGAATATTTCTATTTATTTTCACCAACATATTTTTCACTAAGTATCGGCGTTCGCACACAGTCCATAAAGTTGATATGCGTAATATCCCGCCATTTTTGTAATATTGTCTGAAATGATCCACAACGGCTCATTATTTACTCTCTGGGCAAAATTAACCGCATCTGTTAATTGCACATTTTCTAAGAATAACTGATGATACGAAGCGTTCAGATGAATTCCACTTCTTTCCCAGTATTTTAGGGCATCTTGCTCCCATAACAATGTTGTATGCCGAGAAGAACAGTTGTTAATAATGGCCACGCCCACACTCGATGAGGGTGAATCGGGAATGAATATTAATCCATTACCAAGTGGTAAAAATACATATACTGGATCCTTATCATAGTAACTACCCCTCGAAATGTTTACCGTTACATTAAGCGAATCGGTTAGTGATGGGCAATAAGCAATATTTGAGGCATCCACAATTATATTTAAATATAGATGATTAGGCGAATCATTTTCCCAATCCCAGGTTCCTGGAAAAACCACGCTTAACGATTTATAATCAAATCCCTCAAATGAATAATTTGCCACTGAAATTGTTGGTTTATAGGCAGATGTATTCGGCCACGTATAAGTTTCGATCGAAAGGGGTAAATCCGAGGGCGTGAGCTGACCGTTATAGGTTGGCTTCACAAAATTACCCGTAATATTTTCAACAGTTTGTGCCCTTAAATCAACTTGGAATACACTATCGGGATTAATTCCTGGGATTTCGGAAATAATTATCGAGATCGCTTCTGAACAATTAATCATTGCATTATAAACATTCGTCTCTCCATACCGGCGCTCATAACCTCTCGGAGTCAAACCTGTTGTGTCTGTTACCATGGAAAGAAGGACTAACTTTTCTGCACTCTCGAGTAGATTTTCAATATTAGTTTGGTTACTCAGACTGATTTGGCTTTTAAAATTATCATACATCGTCCGCGTAGCAAGCACAGTAAAATATCCGCGCCTATTGTTAGCTATCATTTCCCCATCATCACTTGTACCATCATTATTCCCCATCCATTTATGTGATGAATTAACATCACAAGGCCCCCAATGAGTTTCTGGGATATAAATATCTAGAGGCTCTACCGCTCCTACTCGTTCACAATGATCCAACCATTGTTCCATGGTGAAAAATTGGCAGCCTTCCCGCTCGAGTCTTGACCATTGATCTTCAAACGCTCTTAATCGGTCCTCATCCACATCAAATTCAACAACAGGATCATTCTGTTCCACTGCGATCTCAGCATCGCCGAGATATGCGTTCGAATGCATATAACCTGCTTCCGGTCGCGGTAAATAATCATACACTAATAGATTCATTTGTTTCCCTGGAACCACATTACTACTAATATAAACTGGAGCATGGGGATCTTGATATCCAGGAGGTGCAAAAGCTTGGATTTGTTGCCATGAAACTAGCAGGGTATCTATCCCGGTAGACCAATTTGTATTCAAAATGTTTGCGAAGCCTAGATCCATCTGCCCCTCTTGACATAGTAATACTCGGGATCGGGTCAGATTTGCTGCTTCTAAGATTTTGTAGGCATGTTTAAACTCCCATTCCATCGCAGTCTGTGGATAGGCATGTACAAGTTGTGATGAATACACTCCACAAATAAGTTCCAGCTGCCCACGGTGATTGAGTTTCCTTGTCAAATTTAAGATTACCTCGTATTCTGGCTTCTCCATCAATCGTTCGATCATTGCTGCTTGAAGTTCAAAGGAGAACTTCCACGTTGGATGGCGATCGAACATCTGGAGTAATTTGTGGTAAGGTTCTTCGATGATATTATCTCCGATATCGGTTCTCCCTGCCCGATATTGTATATTAAAATGAAAGAAACTTGTTATCGCTCGCGGTGTAATCCAAAATTGGTATATAAAAACAATCTCTACTGAAAGAAACATAGATCCGATTAGAATTGCCGCGAGACCTACGCTCTTTACGTAGCGCGCCCGTCTTTGAATTAATGACATCGTTCTTTAAATCTTTTCGTTTAACTATTTAAAAAATCTATCTAATCGGCGCTGTCCAGCTTGAGGGGTTTTTACTTTTAATCCTAACATTTTCTTAATTTGATTACAATTCGCAGGTGCTTGACCATTGGGATGATTATTGAAGTAGCCAAACACTTTCACTTCATCAGCTAATTTTTGAACTATTGGTACCCATTTTTGCAATTGATCTTCCGAGTAACTGTAATCATAGATTAGATATTTTTGATCCTTAGGCTCATTTAATCCATGCCAACGGATATATGCAAAATTAGCTGTGATTGGGGAAATGGGGGGTAAAATTTTCTCGGACACAATGCAATATGCGATATTATATTGAGATAATAGATCCATCGTTTTTTTCTGCTCCTCCAGCCATGAGGGATGCCGAAATTCCACCGTGTAGGAGAATTTAGTGGGAAGACATGTGAAAAAGGTCTCAAGGAGCTCATAATCTTCCGTGAAACTGAAGGGGAATTGGATGAGAATTGGCCCAAGCTTATTACCTCGGGCAAGGGGTTCAACAACAATGGAAAAAAAAGGGTCTAAATCCGCTTCACACACTTGGAGGCGTGTTTTTTTGACGTGTGTAAATTGTTTTGGAAATTTTACTGCAAATACAAAGTCTTTAGGGCAGCGATTGACCCAACTTTGTGCCACCTGTGGAACAGCGGGTAATCTATAAAAAGTTGAGTTAAGTTCCACGGTATTAAAAATTTTAGCATAAAAGGGCAACATCCCTTTTGAGCTTATCCCAGTTTTATAGAATACCGTTTTCCAATCTTCATAGGACCAGCCTGAACAGCCTAATTTAATTGGAAACATGTTTCTCCTACTTCTTTACAGTTCGTACAAAGCTGTACGTCCCCAAAAGAGTAAAAACGATTGCAACTATAACAAGTACCACTACTCCTAAAACAGGTCCCTCTGATGGAGTGTAGGAGGGACCAAGCATAACATATCTCACTATGTTGACTAAGTAGTTAAGGGGATTGACTAGTCCAAAATTCCCGAGCCCTATAGGTAGGTTTTCTGGTTGAAAAAAGACATTACTCAGGAAAATCAACGGCATTCCAATCATTGAAGAAAATAGAAAGAAGGTTTCAGAATTTTTAGAGAACGAGGCGATAATCGTCATGAAGCCCCCAACGAAAATAGTCATTGTAATCGTCAGCAAAATTAAGATAAGTAATATTTGAAAACTAAAATAAATTTCATAATCACTATTAAAAGAACTCACGATGGAAACTCCAACGTAAATTATAATAACCTGTAAGACTGAACGTACAGACCCGACTAGCGAATAGCCTAAGACGATGCTAGAGCGGTGGCAAGGTGATACGAACATAATGTTTAGAAATCTAGTGTCTCGATCCCAAATGATATTATTTGGGATAAACATTCCGGAAAAAAATATCATCATACACATGATGCCTGTAGCTAATTCCTCGAAACTCATAGCCCCAAGAGATTGGGCATCAGCCGCAGGGCCTATAACGAAAATAACCGCAAAAGGCATAATCATATTACCAAAAAGTAATATCTTATTACGCCATAATACGATTAATCCCCTTTGAAATACTGCCAATAGTTCTTGTAAGTAGGTCATCGCTTCACCCTTTAATTTATTTTATCTCCTTCCGCGCCTCCTTCGATGTCCGAAACCCATCTTCATTGTTTGTGAGGAATCGGTTCCTTCGTCTCGAAGTGATTTCCCGGTATGATAGATAAAAACATCTTCCAGTGTGGGACTTTGAATTGTGAATGATTTGAACGAATAATTGTTGTTGTATAAAATCGCCATGATTTCAGGAGCTGCATCACCCCCAGGAATATTAACACCGATCTCTATCCCTTCTGAAGAAAGTTTCACATCATTTACGGAGGATAATGCTTTTAATTTTTCCATTATTTCTTGATCTGGCTCCCCTTTAATCCGCAGAACATCTTTCCCCAGCATATTCTTTAATGCTTCAGGTGTATCTAGAATAATTTCCTTTCCATGATCCATTATGATAATTCTTTTTGATAATTCATCCACTTCATCCATATAATGAGATGTGAGTAGAACAGTAATTCCCTCTTCTTTATTTAATTGCTTTATATAATCCCAAATCCACCGTTTCGATTGGGGATCTAAACCCAATGTGGGCTCGTCGAGAAAAAGGACTTTTGGTTGGTTAAGAAGCCCACGGGCGATCTCCAGTCGCCGTTTCATGCCGCCAGAATAGGTCATGACTGGGTCATCTTTCCGGTCAGACAATTCGACTAATTCGAGCAGTTCTTCCGCTTTCGGCTGCCAGATCTCCTTTTCCATACTATAGAGGTTTGCATGCATCCTCAGATTTTCCATTGCGGTAAGACGATCGTCAATAACAACATCCTGAAAAACGATACCAATACTTCTTCGAACGGCCATCTCATTTTCTACAACATTAAATCCCGCCACTCGAGCCGTACCACTCGAAGGGTTTAATAATGTGCATAGTATGAAAATAGTGGTGGTTTTTCCAGCACCATTTGGACCGAGCATGCCAAAAATTTCCCCTTCCTCAACGGAAAAGGATAAATTGTCCACTGCACGAATTCCGTTGAAATCCTTTACTAATCCATCAACCTCGATGAATTTCATATCATCAACAATCTTAGTGTTTGTCTTGACTAGCTATCATTTCTAGATAAATTTTTTCCCAAGAATAACCAAAGGTTATTAATTGATGAGCAGTAAATAGAACTTAAGAAAATTACGAAGGCAAAGTGAAAATGTCAAATTCAGGTTTAGATTCCGATTTAGATGATGTCGTAGAATCTCTCGAAAAGAGAATTAAAAATATGGCCGACCTCCGCCGAATTATGAACGACATGAAGCATACCCTTTCTGAGGTCAAGATAAATGTAGATGACTTGAAAGATTATGAGAAGAACTTAGATCAAGCACTTAAGTATACCCTACAAGTACGAGAATTGGATGAATGGACATTACACACCTTAAAATCGTTTAAGAAAATTACCGAGTCAGGTGGGATAAAATTAATCACAAAGAAGAAAGGGAAACTAAAAACTGATATTTTCGTTGATATGAAAAAAGCAAAGCAGGGACTTGCCGAGCGTGGTCTTGAAGTCTTATCCGATTATGAGCCTGATTTACAAGAAATCTTAAACAATAGCATTGTTATGACCTTGGATTTTCTCGCTTCAAAAGCGAAATCTATTGAAAATGCCCATAAATTGATCGATCCTTATCGTAAACTGAAGCGTTCAAAATAATAAAAAAAGAAAAGAGAGTTATTACTTAATCAATTGCCCATTCTGCGCCACAATTAAGACAGCGCTTTTTCTTAGCGTAGATTGGGGTTCCTGCCGCAACATAGAGTACTTTCGTTTTATCCTTCATATCTGCAGTGCGATTACTCCCACAATCTGGACAGACATGTACTCCTGTTCCTGATTTCCATGGGATTTGCGACTGAACTCCCGTTGTGACTGCGGCTCGTGCTGCCATTTCTGTGGATGTAGGAGGTTCGTACTTATCAACCTTCACCTGTAAATCATCAATCTTCTTCTGCATTTCCGCTTGTATCAACTTAAACCGTTCATCCTGATCAGCGACTTCGGCTTCCTTGAGTTTGAACTGTTCTTCAAAGGAATTTTTTTCACTTTCTAAAAGTTCAATTTTCTTCCCTATATTACCCTCAATATTACCTCTTGCTGCCTCAAGTGTTGCAATTTTCCCGTCTAGTTCAGAAATCTTTGCATCTTTTTCTGATAGTTGTCCCTGAAGAGTAGCTATTTCAGCCACTTGCCCTTCCAATTCTTGGACTTTTCCAGCTTGTTGCGATAGATCAGTCATTTGAGCTTCTAATTCAGTAATTTTATTGGTTTGTTCTGAGATTTGCTCGTCCTTTGCGCTGATCGAACTCTCTAATTCAGCAACGCGGTTTGTTAGGCGCTCCTTTTCTTCGTTTTGGGTTGCGAGATTATCTTCTAACCCTGCTAAGACCTCTTTAAGCTTTTCAATATTCTCATCCTGTTCGGCAATCTTTTTCTTATTGGTTTCAAGTTCTCCAACTACAGATTCGTTTCTAATTTTCAAAGCCGCGACTTCTTGATCAACTTCCTTTTTTGAACTCTTAATCTGTTCCAATTCATTCTGCATTTTTTCAATTTTGTTCCTCTGCTGTAATAACAGCGTTCCAGGAACTTTAAAACTCTTGTCGGGTTTCTCGAGAACCTGTGCCCAGTCAATACTCATCGTAATTATCTCCAATTGTTTAAGATTTATGTTTATTAAGAACCGTTATTCGTTATTAGTTTTAAGAAAAATTCTCTCCTTTTAATTTAAAAATTCTCTCTTTTTAATTTTTTTAAAAAATAAAAAATGAAGAAAATAGTTTGTAAACTCAGCCCTAATCAAAAAGGAAATGTAGGGAGGAGGGGGTTGGGGTTAAAAACAGAGAAGAGGACCGAGCTATTTACCTATTTTCTTCATACCTCCAGTATTTAGAGTTCAACGAACGTTTTCCTTTTTCTGGATAAATTACTCAATTTTCAGTTTTATAAATCTTTTCGTAAACGATTATATGAGGGGATAATCCAAAGATGAACCTTTTGAAATCCCATTCTATCAATAAGTATAGATACAATTATTTAAACTAAACAAACTGTTGAAATTAAATTTTCAATTTAGTGTTGTTATTTACTATTTCCTTTAAATTGAGTTAAGACCGTTTTGAGTTTCAAGACTTCTATACCCTGATCTACTACCCATTCCCTAATTTTCTCTCTTTGCTCTCTAACCATCCCTTTCCAATCAAAAATAGCATATTTAACGTTTTCAACTGTTTTTTTAATAGCTTGGGTAATCAAATCCTTCCGTATTTTATTCAAGACATATTTTGGTGCAATATGTGATATGGCAAACTCCGTATTTAACTGAATTTTATTGAAATTACTCGCGTAATGAGGGCCTCCAAACCCGATTGCATAGTTGTAACTCTTCTTAAAAGGCCACTCCTCTAGAATTCGAAGGATGGTCTCAGCTACGATTTGGGCTCCTCGGACATCTTGCCAATAACTTTCATTACTCCCTAATTCAATAAAGAGGCAGGGTGCGTTTAAATTAGTGGGACCGTGATGCGTAACTTCTGATGTCACATCAAACTCCACTTGTTTCTCATCACATTTGATCTTTAGCTCCTGAAATACTCGCTTAATGCCGATTGCACTGGTCTGTGAAAGTTCAAATGGATTTCCCCCAAACGAGTTATCATCTGTCCAATTACCTGGTGCATGTACTAAAAGCGATGGCTTTTCCGATTCTGACTTATGTTTACTCGCAAAAACCATCAGGTCCGTTCTGAAATAGATATCTAAATGATTGGCATCGATTAATCGGCGGTCTGTTGTTATAAGCTCAACTTTTTTGTTATAATTTTCATAGATCAGATTTCCTTCGAACTCTCTTTCGGTTTCTTTGAACGTCCCACACTCCAGTAACTGTTGCTTGATGGTGAGTCCTGCTAAATCTTGGTTCGATACGATGATTATCGGCATTTTTCTCCTCAAATTTATCCAATAGCTTAATTAAACTTGCCTGAACAGATAAAATTTTCGATTTTTAAAGAATGTATTTATTATCCCCATATTCTTGAGCATTATATGGCTGTCTTTCACTCAGAATATTAAGGAATTAAGGTAGTGAAATTGTATGCAATCCTTTATTGAAACACTGGTGAAGGAAGAGCGCGGGAAAACCGAAGCTCATCAGCAAGAACGGGTCCAACAACTCGGGAAAGACTCCAAAGATGTTGATTTCGAACTCGAGGAAATGTTAAAGAAAAAAAAGGCACGAATTCTCGTTATTGGGATCGGAGGCGCAGGTAACAATGCTATTACTCGTTTAATGGAGGTTGGAATCGAGGGTGCTGAAACTTTAGCGGTGAATACGGACGCGCAAGATTTATTATACTCATTGGCTGATGATAAGTTATTAATAGGTCGCAATCTTACTAACGGGCTCGGCGCAGGAAATAATCCAAAGATTGGCGAGGCCGCAGCACAAGAAAGCATCGAGGAAATTAAAAAGGTCCTAGCTGCCGATATGGTATTCATCACTTGCGGACTCGGGGGTGGAACAGGTACGGGTGCCGCCCCGATCATGGCAGAAATCGCACGTGAAAGTGGTGCTTTAACAATATCTATTTGTACTCTCCCATTCGAGGTTGAGGGTGCCAAGAAAAAGCAAAACGCTAGCTATGGACTCGAACGGTTAGCGAAGGCTTCCGATACCATTATTGTCCTGCCGAATGAAAAGCTGTTGGATATCGCCCCTGATCTGTCACTTGCAGAAGCATTTCACATTATCGATGAAATCCTAATCCAAGGCGCAAAAAACCTGACCGAAGTGATTACTAAACCTGGCTTCATTAATCTCGACTTTGCAGATCTTCGGAATACTTTGAAAAACAGTGGTGAAGCCTTAATTGGGATCGGACAAGCCAATAAAGCTGTGGATGCTGCAATAAATGCACTTAATAACCCGCTTCTTGATATTGATTACCGCAATGCCAAGAAAGTCCTATTAAATATCAGCTCGAGCAATTCCCTTTCACTTCAAGAAACTGAAACTATTATGAGAACAGTTCTTCAAGAATTAAATCCCCAAGTAGAAGTAAAGTGGGGACAATCATTTTACCCAGATCTTAAGAATAATATACGAGTCACGGCGATAATTAGTGGTATCAATTCGAACCTCAATGTTTCCCCTGCCTCTCCTGAGATTCTGGAAAAAGCCATTAGCTTTGAATCCGACCCATTCTAATCGCCTTTTCTCCCTCTTTTTAGATTCCAAAAATAAAAACATTTTTAATAGTTCTCTATTTTCTTAGATATAACTGATTTGAAATTTCTTAAATTTAGGTGAGTAAAATAGGCTATATTGATAAGTTCAGAAGATTTATTACCAATAGCAAACGTGTAATGCGTCTTTCAAGGAAGCCCACATTCACAGAGGTTCGTCTAATTACACGTGTCTGTCTTTTAGGTGTCGCCGTCATTGGTTTGGTTGGATTTGTAATTAAAATTATATTTACAGCTATTTTTGGTCTTGGTGTGTGATCTAGAGTGACTCTCTACAGATCCGTGCGAGATACATCCATATTTCCTGTCCGAACAACGATTGGGCAGGAGAAAGGAGTCGCCTACCTCGTAGCAAAGCGTGTTGAGACTCTGAAACTTGATACTATTAAATCCATTCTGGTACCAGAGCAATTGAAAGGGTATGTGTTTGTGGAAGCAATTGCAGCGGAAGAAGTCGGTCAAGCCTGCATGGGTGTCCCCCACATAAGAGGTAAACCTATCGGGAAAATTCAAATTAAAGATATTGAACATTTCCTTGTCCCTCGTGTCTCGACCGAAGGTTTGGCGGTAGGGGACCTGGTTGAAATCATTGGAGGTCCCTTTAAGGGGGAGAAAGCCAAGGTGACCCGGATTGATACCACAAAAGAAGAGGTCACGCTCGAATTGCTAGAATCAACCTACCCAATCCCCATAAAGGTACATGCTGATTACATTAAATTGATTGAGAAAAGTTTCCGCGATGACTAGCCTTTTCACTCTCTGTTGATCCATATCTTTTAAGGTTTTTTATATCACAAGGATCAATATAGCCCACACGATCAGGATGATTCCAACCATTACAAGTGCCTGAATCATCACACCCAGCAGGACCGTCTTTTTCAAAATAAGTCCTCGACCACCCGCTAGGGCGCCTCCCATGTTCAAGTCCAGCATCTGGCTAATAGATTGCTCCAGCTTCGGATTAAGGCTATAAATTATTTGTGAAACTGCTCTTTTGATGATTTGTTGCCGTTTTAAATGGTCAAGAATATTTTTAATTGACTGATTGGAGTCGTTCAATATCTTGAAGGAAACATCATTCGCCTTTCCTCCCTCATCAACTCTCCACACGTGAACATCTAAATCTGAAGTCTGACCCGATACCACATATTTATGAGGATCAAGCACCACACCTATTGCTTGTTTTAAAAAATATTGATACCGTTTTTGAGTTGCAACATCCGTAGCGGAGAAAAAATGCGCTCCCATCCTTGGGTGCGAATGATACCAACCGATAATTACCTCATCTAATTCTTCCTGTTCTAGACGTTCTGCAATTAACGCTTGGTCTTCATCATTTAGCGTGACATGAACCGAAGTACCTTGCTGTCTCGCGATAGCAATATCCGTAATTTCAACAGCTCCCTCATCTAGGACTTTCCCAATTAAATACCCTGCTACTTCCTTCCGAATATTGGAACTGGTATGTTCCACCATCTTAGCCAATGCCATTGGATAGATTTTTATATCCAACTTTTTCATTTAATCCCCCTATCTTTCTCTTATGCATTTTAATGCAATTTCTATGTTTTTTATTCCCTCTTCTAACGGAAATGGATTTTCTTTCGCATATAAAAAGCCATTTAATTCCCGTTTTAGTGGCTCCTCCCAAGAATAGGGCTGACGCGATTCCTCTATCTTAAAAAACGACGGATCCTCTGAACTTTTAGTTAATTTGAGTTCTTGCGTCATGTAATCAATTTCTAGTACCCCTTCACTTCCGTAAACGCTTAGCATACGTTGCTTGGTTGGTGTGAGCCAATTCACCTCAACTAAACCCTGCACATTCTTTGCAAATTTTAATAATAAAAACGCAGCATCTTCATAATCTTCCTTATGGAAGTAACTCAATGAACTTTTCACTGATTCAACGTCTCCGAATAGAAGTCGCTGCACAGAAATTTCATGCACCCCTAGATCTAGAAGCACCCCTAAGTTCCAAAAACGCTTGGGCATCCTTCCAATCCGTTTTGAACTCATCATGATGGGAGTCCCTACCTCATGCAACCGTTTTTTCAAGCGGTCCACAACGGGGTTAAAGCACTCAATGAAACCACAGGTAAATCTAACGTCTTTGGAGAATTTTAAGAGTGGTCGAATATCATCAAGATTGATGCAGAGCGGCTTTTCCAGTAACACATCAAGTCCCTTTTCGGCTATATCTCTCGCCACTAGAGGAATTACGCGCGGGGGAAGAACTACACTAACCGCATCTAAATCTTCATTTTTCAGCATATCGGAATAGTCCAAATAGTAATTGATGTTATATTGTTCCGCAACCTCTTTCACAGACTCCTTATTCGTGTCACATATAGCTTTTAGATCTGAAATGGCATTATAGACCCGAGTATGAGCTCTCCCAAACCACCCTGCCCCGATGACCGCTGTTTTCTTTTTTGCCAATGTAATAACCTCAAATAAAATCAAAATCGAAGTGTTACTCTATTTTTCGAAAACTATCATAGATTAAAAGAGTACCGATTACGATAGCAATGGGTGCCGAAATGTAAAATATATCAATAACCATGTTCAAGAAGGGGGTTAATCTATATGCTTCTAAGTTGGAAGGTCCCATTAAATATCCGAGAGCTAAAAAAATCGCCCCCGCGGAAACCTTTAAGGCAGATCTCGCCACTTTCCCACTCGATTTTCTTGAAACATAGAAATAACTTATTGGAAAAACTGAATACCCCACAGTTATGATTACTATAAATAGTATTTGAAAAGGTGAAATTATCTTTAGGAAAGAGGGTGGGACAATCAGGTTAATGAAGATTGTAATACAAATGATGAAAGAAAAGTAAAATCTTTGATACCACTTTGATTCTATTAAAGATCGTTCAATCGTAAGCACTTTTATAAAACATGCAATATAAAAGAGCGCATTTGCCGTACTCTCAAGGCTGTTGATAAAATAAACATCTGTCACTATGAATCTCCATGTTAATATAAGTACATTAGAAATTGCTAATATTAGAAAGAAATACCCCCATGTTTGTAAACTCCGTTTCTGGGAGTCGTCAATGTCTTCTCCCGCCTCTTTAACGAGTTCAAAGGATCGCAACCCAATCCATACTATTAACGCTGTATTACATATCCAGAAGATAAAATTAGTCCATAAAAGCGGACTATCCAAAGTTTCTGTCATGTTCTAGTTTTCCCTCTGCGAAAATTTTTTAACGATTCCTTTGAACCTTTTATTCTGTTTACTATTTGGAGTTCAATTATCTTTTTGTGTTTGGTGGTGGAAGCTGGACTTTATTACAACGCAAGATTGGAGCGTCTCGGATTTAGAGATGATTCTAGAGAAAGCGGAGGAGCTGAAAAAGAACCGTCAGATATCTGACGACCTGAAAGGTAAGACCTTTGTCATGATCTTCTTCAATCCTTCAACTCGTACTCGTAATTCTTTCGCGATCGCAATGAATGAACTCGGCGGATACCCTCTCTTCTTCGCTGCGGAGAAAACGTGGTTAGGGCAAAAATCTGAATCCGTCAAAGATACCGCAAAAGTTATCTCGCGTTATGCCCATTGTATTGGTATTCGGATCTTCCCTAATATAACCAAGTGGCAGTACGGCGCCTCCAATCAGCTCGTGCGCGAATTGGCTCAATGGGCTGATATCCCGCTCATAAACATGGAAGATGATCTCTATCACCCATGCCAAGCACTCGCTGACATCTTTACTATTCGAGAGAAAAAGAAAAAGGCGGCTGGGAAAAAATTCGTTCTGAGTTGGGCGTATCACCCAAAACCACTTCCCGTTAGTGTCCCAAATTCGACGGTCCTTACGATGACTCGCTTTGGATTGGATGTTACGCTAGTTCATCCGAAAAATTTCGAATTGAATAAAAAGATCCTCACGACGGCTCGCAAGAATGCAAAGGCAAGTGGTGGATCCTTGGAAGTAGTGAATTCTCTTGAGGAAGGATATCAGGATGCCGATATTGTCTATGTGAAATCCTGGGGATCCCTGAAACAATACGGAAATTTCCCAGAAGAGAAAAAGCTGCGCGTTCCTTATAGAGGGAAATGGACTATTGATGAGGCAAAATTTGATATGACCAACAAGGGTTCCATTTTCATGCATTGCCTCCCGATTCGACGCAATATCGTTGCTACGGATGGAGTAGTTGATGGTCCTCATTCAGTGGTTTATGATCAAGCCGAAAATCGGCTGCACGTCCAGAAAGCACTCCTCTTAAAGCTATTGAAATGATAAAAATTGGGTGTAGAGAGACATGGTCGAAGTTAAAAAGGAGCTTCTTGCCCCCTGTGGGTTATACTGCGGCGTTTGTGCAATTTATATGGCCGATCGAGATGATAATCAAAAGTTTAAGGAGCGGTTAGTTAAGATTTATCGCCCCTTCACTAAAAGTATAGAGGATGTTCAATGTACTGGATGCATGTCCGATGGGGTTATTTTCGGATACTGCCAATCTTGCCCCATAAGGGATTGCGTAAAAGGAAAAAGTTTTGAAAGTTGCCACCAATGTAATGAGTTCCCTTGTAAGTTTATAAAACGATTCCCGATACCAGTTGGAAAGAAGGTAATACTCCGAGCTATACCTGAATGGCGCGAACTTGGCACTGAAAAGTGGGTTGAGGCTGAAGAGAAACGCTATCACTGCCCAGAATGCGGAAATCCCCTCTTTCGCGGGGCAAAACGCTGTAACAAATGTAAAAACCCCGTCAATATAGACTAACTTATCATTTTTTTCCCAAGATTAGCAAGCCTCTCTATTCTATAATTTCCCTCAATATATTTCTTCGGTATTGACGATATACCAAATAATGCACCGCCCCATAACCCGGTGAGAACCCCAACATAATTCGGCCGATCTACATTCCAACCCTCAACCAAAATTTCCTCAAACTTTTCTTTACGCCACCAAACTTCAAGCGCACAAGCAATAGTATCGAAATAATAGCCAAACTTCTGATGATCATAGGTATTCGTTGTAGGATTTTTCAAAAGTTCAAGTAACTCCTCATTCATGTCAGCTAATTCACAAAACTCTGTGACCAGCTTAAGAACACCCCCTTTTTCAGGGGGTAAATTAGTAGTTGAATTGTTGATATTCAGAATACATGCAGCGACTAGTAAGTTACTAAATGCGGATGCCTCACCTGCAAGTGGATCGAAGTGTGTAATTGCCCCCTCTTGTTTACTTTCTTCGGCTAGAGCAGTTGCAAACATTTTTTTAAAGTTTAAATCCATTAACCAATTAGATTCTTCTAATCGCGAGATCTGACGTGAAATATGCCATATTGCTAAAGGCACGCTTCTATGGGCAGCTCCTATACTTGCGGTCTTTCCCCTCCTCCACATATGTACTTGGTAGGTCGCATCTTTAATATCATTCAAACTTTTAAACCCATCTTTCGCAAGTTTCCCCAAAACCAGACTCTGGGTTGCCCCTAAATCACTCCCCATTTCATTATAATAATTGATGTAATCAGTTGTTAATTTTATTACATCTAATTCTTTATTTTCGATGAGGTGGTTTCCTAACACAAGAGCTCTATCCGTGGGACCATGGTATCTATCCCCAATGCCCAATCCAACCAACGCCCCTAATACCTTATTTTTAACATCAACAATCCTATCAATCACACATAAAAAATTGATTCATTGACTATAAAAGGTCGTATTTTGTTAAGAAGAAATGGGAAATAAAATGGATTATATCGATTTATTCAACATCACTAGCCCCGAAGAGGTTCGCTTAAAGTTTGAAGGAAAAATAGGGCGCATAGCATTAAGTTGGAGGGAAGGCCAATGGATTATTACCAACAAACGCCTAATCTTTGTATCCGATGGAATATTTTTTGATGCTCGAGAAACATTTGGGCGCCATTTCCAACGACCTCTCGCATTGATCATCCTTCGCCACGAAATAAAACAGGTAATTAAAGGCGAAACTAAAATAATTGTGAAATATACTCCAAGATCTCAGAAAATATACTTAGCAGGTCCAAAAGAACTTGGAATTGGCTTTTTTAAAAGACATTTTGAAATTGTCAATAGAAGAAAGTACTCCAAACTCTTGGAAACTGTTTACAAACACTTAAAAAATCCTGAAGATGCGATCTCAGGATTTAATTGTCCAAGATGTAATGCGCTTATGCAAAAAACTGACATCGAATGTCCAAAATGTGGCACCCCGTTCAAAATTTGTGCGATATGTAAATTCCAAATCCTCCACTTGAATGAACAAACTCAATGCCCCTATTGCCTAGGGTATTTTCATAAGGTGGATCTGTTAGAATGGTTAAAGGTACATGGAACTTGTCCTATCTGTGACTTCAGAATAACCCCTAAAGAAGTGCTCCAAGCGGAGAAAGGTCCTAATAAATTCGTACCACATTTGTACTAGATTTCATAATAGGTCCTATACTTGGATTAAAAGTCTGGGAGAACGTGCAATAGGATTATTTCTCGAAACATATGCTTTTTATGCATTTTTTTTATTAGATTTGCTTTTATAGAAGTTACTTAATGGTCGATGAAATAGCTATACAATCAAAGCTTTGCAATGCTAATAATTTGCTCATTAAAGCCCGTCAAGATTATAAACTCAAACATTACAAAAAAATTCTCAAGAATTGTAAAGAAATATTAGTTCTTCTTAAGGAATTTCTATCTAAAGAAGACCAACTTATGTATTTAAATAAAGAAATCGTTGAAATCCTCTTTACTACTTGGGTATGGATGGGTCGTGCCTACCATAAGTTGGGGGATGCGAAATCCTCTCAGGAATGTTTTAAAAAGGAAAAACACCTTTTAATTAAAACCTACGAAAATATGTGATCTAGGTAATTAATTAGATTTGGGGGGAGTTTTAAATATGACAACCTGCCTCTTTTGCACCGATATTAATTTTATTAATTCCGAGTAGGAGATCCTTGGCATTTTGTTGATTGGATCACATTTATGACTGTCAAATTGCATTTCCGCTTTGGATTTAGTGTCACCACAGAAGGGCTCCTTGCAATTTCCACAAATAATTTTAATTTGACCTTCTTTTGTTTTAGGGACCACTACTCATGCACCTATAATTCTATATCCAAAAGGCTATTTAACCTCCTCTTAAAAGAAACCTCTCCCACCTCCTTCTGGGCGATTTTATGTAAATTTATACTATTTATGTTTTGGGTTTAAGGGATTCAATTCTTTCATTTAGAATAGAAAAGGAATGAATTTCATAAAAATATTTAATATAGTTCCACCAGAAGAAATTAAATTCATATTCCCTGGAAAAATTGGGCGGAACTTTTCGAGCTGGCAAAATGGGGAATGGATTGTAACTACCAAGCGAATTATCTTCTTGGCAGAAAAGTTTGATTTAGAAAATAAACCTCTCTATGAACACCTATTAAATAAGTTCATAATTGTCCTTAAAGAGGAAATAACTGAAGTCATCAAGAAAAAAACGAAGTTAATTGTCAAATATTCAACCTATATCGATGGCTTAAACCGTTACGATACCAAAAAATTTAGTATGGGATTTCTTAATTATAATTTCCGAAATTATAATGTGAAATACCGCACCGATCTAATCAATACAATCCATTTATACTTAATAGCATCCAAGTCGAAAGGCAACGCTCAAGGCACATGTCCGAGGTGTGGTGCCGGAATACCTGCGAATGAAACTGAGTGTCTGAATTGTGAATCTGACTTCAAAAGATGTGAAATCTGTCATTATCTAATTCTTGAAAGAGAGGAAAAGACCTCATGCCCTATCTGTAAGAGCGATTTTCACAAGCGGGAATTTTTGGAATGGATAAAGACTCATGGCCAATGTCCCTACTGCCACTATCAATTAAATCACCATGCCCTTCTCGAAGCAGAACCTGCAAGAATCAGCCGACCTAATCCAAGACTAGTAGTCTAGAAAATTCTTAATTAAATTTCTGAATAGAGAACACTGTTAATCTAAGACTAGTATCCGAATCAATTCCTCTAAAACATCAATTGTTTTGAGGTATTCATCTATTATAATATGCTCGTTTGGGGTATGACCTAAACTGGAATCTCCCGGCCCATAACTCACTACGGGTATTTGGAATTTGTCTGCTAAGAATACCATGAAATTAGTACCTGCCTTGCGTAAAAAGGTTGGATAACCGCCAACAACTTCTCGATGTGCCTGCTTAAGGGCTAATGCAACTTTCGAATCTTTAGGAGCCCGAAACCCTTGAATTTCACTTAGAATCTTATGCTCAATTTGTATATCCAAGTCTGTTTGGACACCAGTAATGATTTGCTCGATCTCTTTGATAATTTGATCAGATTTAATCCCGAAGGGAAAGCGGATATCAATGTCTATTTCACATGAAGCTGGTAAGATATTGGTGGCCGTGCCCCCTTGCAGAACTGTAACATTAGGTTCCACACTAAAGTAAAGGGTTTTACCCTTGAACGGTTTTTCTTCCAACTCAGTTTTTAATTTATTCCAAAATTGAATAGCAATGTGGATTGGATTATGAGTATTGGCTGCAGATACATGCGTTTGACCACTTAATACCGTAAATGTTACGTGTAGATGGATGCGTCCTTTACTTGCAATGCAGATTCTGCTTACCCCACTCGGTTCACCGAAAATGGCAAAATTTACATCCTTAAGCGAATCCAGTAACGCGTTTATTCCTCTACTAGTGGTTTCTTCTTCAACAATACCTGCAACAATAATTTTAGGGATTTTTTTTCCTGCGAATCTGGCCACAGCGCACACCATTGCACAGAGGCTTCCCTTTGCATCTACAGCCCCCCTTCCATACAATTTTCCCTTTTCCACTTTAACAGGAACAGAGCCGATTACTGTATCCATATGCGAGCATAGTAATACAACGGGCTTTCCTTTACCAACTTCCCCAATAATATTGCCTACGCCATCTTTCCATGTCTTAAAACCAAGATCTTTAAGAGATTGTAATAAAAAGTTACCAAATTCTTCCTCATCTCCCGAAACACTAGGAATCTGAAGACATTTTTTGAGAAACTCACTTTCATCCATGAAATATCCCCTTCCCTTAAAGATGCTTATATGATAGAGATGTCCCTCTCTTACCTCCCACGGCATCTGATATTGGATTTGTAACTAATCCCGAACTCACAATCACTTCTTGAATCCCCAAATCTAATGCTTCTCTCGCAGCATATATTTTCTTTTTCATACCACCCTTCACTAGCTCAAAGAAGTCTTTAATCTCTTCCTGACCAATTTTTGAAACAACTTTTCCATTTTTTAATACCCCCTCTACGTCAGTGAAGAGAATTAATTTCTCCGCTTTCAAGGCACTTGCTACATGTACCGCTGTTCTATCTCCATCAGTATTGAGAGGTTCCATCTCCTCACTAGCAGTAATAGGAGATATAACCGGTGTGTACCCATTATCAAGTAATATTTTTAAGAGCGTTGGATTCACTTTTTCAATTTTCCCGCTATTATCCCCTCTTATGACTCTTTTTTTCCCGCGTTCCGGATCGAAGATAATTAACTTATCCTTTTTCTTTGATTGAATTGTATTACCATCTATCCCAGAAATTCCCACTGCATTAACGCCTCTTTTCAATAGTTCTGACACGATCTCTTTATTGATTTTGCCTGCCATCACCATTTCTGCAATAATTAACGTTTCTTTATCCGTGAGTCTACTCTTAACTCCCGATGCTGATTGTACAACGACGGGTTCCTTTCCCATCCTCGCTAGCGTATCATCTATTTGAGGTCCGCCTCCATGACATACGACCACATTATGATCTTTACTCAATTGCGCAAGATCATCAAATAGTTCCGTTAACGATACATCTTGAGCGAGTAATCTGCCTCCTAATTTTATAACAATCAACATAGAGTTCACCTATTCGGAGTGATTAAAAGTAAATTATTTCTTTTTCTTCTCAATTATATAATCGACAATTCTACCACCGATGTCTACACCACACGAGTTGGACAATGCATGAAATCCACTAACATGATTTATTTCTTGAACCATCAATTCTTCGCCCTCGATTAAATCGATGCCAAGAATATCCCCATCAACAACTTTTGTGGCTTTCAATGCTAGATCTTCGATTTCGGGAGTAACTTCACAACTAACAGCTCTTGCGCCTCTGGTCGCGGTACTGCGCCAGTCGCCCTGCATTTCGTGGCGGTACATTGCTGCAACTACTTCGTCACCGATGACAAAAACTCTCATATCTCTGGGAACTTTATCTCTACTAACATATTGCTTTCTGTTTCTCGGTGGTTTGAAAACATATTGTTGAAGGTAATACACTTTCTGAAAGATATTCCCCATTATTTCTCGCTCTTCAAGTATTGCCTTGGCGAAATCCTGATCTTTAAGTAAGGCTATGAGGCGCCCCCATGAACCAATTACTGGTTTAATCACCGCGGGGTACCCTAGTTCATCTAGGGCTTTTAAAGCACTATCTTTAGTAAACGCACAATACGTTTTTGGTGTGGGGATTTTTGCTTTTAGAAGTTCCAGTGTGGTTAAGAGTTTATTTCCACATATTACTGAAGTTTTGTAGGAATTGATAACCGTATGACCAAAATTCTCCAGGATAGCTGTGGTGTAGAGTCCACGCACATAACTGAGGGATCTTTGGAGTACAATATCATTCGCAACATTGTCTTCTTGAAGATCCACGAAATATGTAGTATTTAGAATAATGTCTACCTTAATATTCTTTCTTTTGGCTGCTTGGGCAATACTCTTCTCTTCCCAGCTTAATCTATTACAAACCATCGAGAATTCCATTTGGTCCTTCGCCTACTTCTTCTTATTCGCCCCAATCTTCTTCTTCAGCTTCTGCCTTTTGGAGAGTGACTGCCTTATCTTTTATTTCAATCACTTCTAATTCTACTCCACAATCACTACATTCGATGATTTCACCAAGCATGACTTCGTCATCTATCTTAAATTCAAAATAACACTCTGGACACGTAGCTTTCATGTCTTCTTCCTCCGAACTGAATTATCCTGTAATTTTTTTCTCCGCAATAATAATTAAATTTTTATAGATTTCATCTATTTTATGATCATTCTCTAAAATCTTACTCTTTTCACTTTCTAATTTACTCTTTCTACTCTTAATCATTCTTTGGACTTCTTGTGGAGCTGGTCCGCCTATATGACTTCTTCTTTTAATGGTTTCTAATGGGTCTATGGCTTTCTTAATTTTTTCCTCTGCTACTAAAATTTTCTGACTTGCACTTTTTTCTACATATTTCATGAGGATTTCAGCTGTAATTTGACTGGGTTTCTTGTCATTTTGCTGATGAAAATCTTTCACCAGGTTCCCAATTATCGTATAAGCTGTTCTGAATGGAATTTTATACTCTTTGATCAGTAAATCGACTAATTCTGTGGCGATTATGAAATTATCCTGCATTTGACTTTCGATCTTGTCCTTATTCAATTTCATCGTTGAAAGAAGTCCTGTGAGGACATGAATCGACATTTTTCCGATCTCAATAGAATTAAAGAGTGGCTCCTTCAAATCTTGGTGGTCTCTATTATAACCTGATGGAAGCCCTTTGAGGATACCAAAAATTTGAGTGAGGTATCCGTTCACTATCCCCGCTTTTGCACGAATCAACTCCGCAACATCTGGATTTTTCTTTTGAGGCATAATACTACTGCCAGTACTATACTTATCACTCAATGTGAAGAATCCAAATTCCGATGTTGTCCCGAGAATCACATCCTCCGCCATTCTTCCTAAATGTATCATAATAAAATTGATATTTCCAACTAATTCAGCCTCAAATTCCCCTCTTGAAGATATCACATCTAGTGTGTTTTCTTGGACCCGATCGAACCCTAATAGTTCGGTTGTATATTCTCTATCTATCGGCCAACTAGTCCCAGCAATTGCTCCTGCTCCAAGTGGATTCACATTAACTCTTTGCAAAGTCTCAGTTAATCTTTCCAAATCCCTGAAAAGCGTATCTACATGAGCCATACACCAGTGCGCAAAGGTTATCGGCTGAGCTTGTTGTAAATGGGTATAACCAATGTAAAGTGTGTTTAGATTTTCTTCAGCCATTTTTATTAAATTTTGCAAAAGATCAACTAAAACTTTCTGAATATTAATTATTTCCTCTTTCATAAACAGATGTAGATCAACCAGTATTTGATCATTTCTCGATCTGGCTAAATGCACCTTTCCGCCAATTTCGCCCCCCACTTTTTCAATAATGGCATGTTCAATATTCATATGCACGTCTTCTAGTTCAGGACTCAACTCAAATTCGCCCTCATACCATTTTATGTAAATCTCTTTCAATACTGCTAAAATTTGCCCAACTTCATTATCTGGAATTGCCCCAACTTTATTTAACATCAATATATGAGCAATATTACCAAATATATCGTGCGAGATAAGTTCTGTATCATAAATTATATCATTCCCCGAGAGGAATTCTAAGACCTCCTTATCAAGGCCCTCCTCGATCCTTCCACCCACTATCTTTCTACTCATTGCCTACTCACTTACTTTTTTTCTTTCTTCTTCTTCTTCAACAAATGGGCGATTTTAGATTGTAATCCCCATAATTCAATAAACCCAAAGGATGCCTTCTGATTGAAGGTAGAGGCTTCAGAATAGGTGGCTAAGTTATAATCATAAATCGCATTTTCCGAATTTCTTCCAACCACGGTAGATTTACCTTTATATAATTTCACGCGAACCATCCCAGTTACCTTCTCATTCACTTTCTCAATAAATGTCTGTAGGTCTTCTTTTAATGGTTCTAACCAAAGGCCTGCATAAATCAGATAGGCAAATTGGGAGTCAATTATTTCTTTAAACATATTTTCATGACGTGTGCACACAAACTTTTCTAAATCTAGATGGGCTTGGATCAAAATCGAGGCCCCCGGAGTTTCATAGACCTCACGTGATTTTAATCCTACGATTCTATCCTCCATGTGATCCAAGCGACCGACTCCATGCTTACCCCCAATTTTATTTAATTTCGTAATTAATTGAGACCCTTCCATCTTCTCATCATTCAACGCCATTGGCTCACCGTGTTCGAAGTTAATAGTAACGTATTCGGGGGTCTCTGGAGCTTTTTCGGGCGCAATCGTCCATGCATATGCATCTTCAGGACACTCAATTTCTGGATGTTCAATTAATCCGCTTTCAATGGATCTTCCCCACATATTTTCATCAATACTGTAGGGTGAATCAATATCCACAGGGACTGGAATGCCATGTTTCTTCGCATATTCGATTTCCGCATCCCGCGACATATTCCACTCCACGACTGGTGCGATAATCTTCATAGAGGGGTCCATGGAGAGAATTGTATTAACAAAACGCACTTGGTCATTCCCTTTCCCTGTACAACCGTGGGCAATTGCATCTGCATTGTGCTTCTTGGCGATCTCAACACCTTTCACTGCGATCAACGGTCTTGAAAGGGATGCGCAGAGTGGATAGATTTTTTGGTATAGTGCATTAGCTTTTAAAGCGGTAAAGCAATAATCCTTTGCAAATTCTTCTTTTGCATCGATTGTATAGTGCTTTTTCACCCCCAATTTCAATGCCTTTTCTTTTATCTTCTTGAAATCCTTCTGCTGACCCACATCCATTGTGAGCGTTATCATTTCACAATCATATTCTTCTTGAATCCACTTTAGCATACAACTTGTATCCAGACCGCCTGAATATAGAAGAACACATAACTTTACATCTTCGGGGGTTGTTAAATAGGTCGCTGTCTTTTCTTTCATTTCAATCCTCTCTTAATTGTATAGCAACTTCAGAGATCATTAATCCTTCCTCCATTCATTTTAAAATTTGTGTTCATTCAGATACGCAAAAACCGTTTGAGATTATAAATACAACATCCTTGTTCAGTACTTTTTATAGGTAGATGAATTAATCCCCTTTTACTCCTCATTCTAATAGCTTCTAAAAAAGAAAGATAAAAAAATAATAGATTTTTTCACCAAGGAAAGGTAGCTCGCGCTCCGACCATCGTCGTAGTTTCTTCTATTGCATCCCCTAGGATTTCATCTTCTCGAACCTTTGTCACAATGTTATCCAATTGGTCTAGTTGTTCATAAGATACTTCAACCATGATATCCCATGCGCCATATACTGGTACTGCATAGGTTACCAAATCTCTACTGTATAGTTCCTTCACTCGCTCAACGACATCCCATTCTTTTCCGACATTCGAGAGTCTTAATAAGATGTATGCACGGTACTTTGCCATAATTCATTCACCCATTTATGTTTCATTTGAATTCATCCCCCTCACTCTTAATCATTATGTTATAAATAGGACACAAACCCGATTGAGGTGTTAATTTCCTATAGTTTTTTAAGGGAAATATTACTTGAAATAGTTATTAGTAATACTCAAAATATTGTTAATTCTTTACTATGTTTGGAAGATGAACTAATGGTTATTGAGGTTCAATCTTACACCTTAACTATGATCATTCAATATTCTTCGTCTCAACTAGTTTTACAAGGATTGAATATATTTAAGGAAAAATATGGGACTTTCTTCAAAGGAATTAACATCTTTTACGTTGAAGACATTGAATCTGGCATGATCAAAGAGCAAGTCTTTGCAGAAGCTCTAGACACAGCTGATTTAGTTTTAATTGATGTAAGATCGAATCGTATTGCTGCACGGATTTTAAAGGAGCAACTCTCGAATCGCTTTGATGTCAATGTGGTGACCTTACTGAGCGCTGGTATGGATTTAATGAAATTGAATAAACTCGGCACATTCAATATGGGTAAATTTATGAGCCGATTTGTCAAGCAAGAAAACTCTAAAGTTCTTAAATCTTCTGCTGCTGATGAAATTGAAGTCTTTCATGAGATTAAAGAAGAAAAAACCATTGATTTTAAAAAGATCTTTTTAATTCAGAAGATTATCAAATTCTTCGGGACTATTATACCATTTGGTAGCTTTAAACATTCGAAACGAATTATCAAATTTATGGATTGGTGGCAATCGGGGTGTATAGAGAATTTTATCTGTATTTTGGAGGAAATCACTTCTAATTATATGGGTTTAAAAATAAAACGAGGTCAAAAACAAAAAGTTAAGAATTATTACCATGCAGCTTTTTGGAATCCTGATGAAAAGGATTTTCCAAACCCCATTCAGAAATATTTAAAGAAATACCCTCTAAACCAGAAATTACCGACCCTCCTGGTAATTTTTTATGGCGGAGCCCATTTCGAAACCTCTGTCGCAGTTGTAAAAAAAATTTTTGAACAATTTAGTGCATCATGGAACATTATTTCTTTTTATACCGATGGAATTTTTACAACGGAATATCTCTATAAATTAATTGATACGAAACCCATTCCATTCGACGCAGTATTATCATTGATCTGGTTTCCCTTTAACGGTGGACCTATGGGGGGAAATTTGACAAAAACTCATAGAGTTTTTAAAAAATGGAATGTACCAATCTTTTTGGGGATTGGATTATATAATCAAAAGTATAAAGATTTTGTAGAAAGGACGGAAGGACTAACCCCTGTTCAAATTTTAGCCGCTGTGATTTTCCCGGAAATGGACGGATTAATTGATGGAATCCCGCTATTGAGTAATATTGAAGAAGAAATCACCATAGATGACAAAAAATTAAATTTAATTAAACCATACGTCTTTGAAGATAATTTAAAATTGATGTTTAAACGTATAAATGCGCGAATTGCGTTACGAAACCTCAAAAATAGTGAGAAAAAATTAACTTTTATATTATTTAACTATCCACCAGGGGAGTCTGGAATTGGAAATGCCGCCTATATAGATACTCTTTTATCCACTACACATCTATTTAAAACTTTAAGCGAAAATGGGTATCATATCAAACAATCTAACAATTTCAATCTCTTTGACGCTGTGGAACTCAAAAATTGGTTAATAAACAATGGGTTCGTCAATTCTGCAAAGTGGTTTACCCTAGACGATCGCGTATCCAATAGTCCATCTTCCGTAGGGAATGGATTTAAACTCATTAAAGTTCCAATCCAAAAATATTTACAGTGGTATCAAACTCTCGACCCGCAATTACGCACTAGTGTGGAAAAAGCGTGGGGATTGCCTCCTGGAAAAGTCCAGACTGTCGGCGATAATATCTACCTTCCAATAGCACGATTTGGCAATATTTCTCTAGCTATCCAACCTAGTAGGGGCGATATAGAGGATCTAGAGAAGTCATATCACGATCAAACCCTCCCACCTCACCATGAATATCTCTGTTTCTATTACTTTATTCTAAACGTGCTTAAATCGCACGCAATTATCCATGTGGGTACTCATGGAACTCTCGAATTTTTACCTGGCAAAGAAGTTGGTCTGAAACCTGAATTTTGTTATAACCATACAATGATGGACTATATTCCTCACTTTTATCTATACCAAATTTCCAATACATCTGAAGCAATGATTGCTAAGAGGCGATCGCTCGGAACCTTAATTTCTTACCAATTACCCCCGTTCGTTGATACTGGTTTGGATTCGGCGTTTGGGGCGCTGGAGGAAAAAATACATTTAGTCAAAGAAGCAGAACTAATGGATAATCCAGCTATTGAGCAATATAAAACGGAAATTCTGGAAGCTGCAAAGAGTGAAGGGTTCACTGTTACAAATGTTAATGAATTAGAAAAAGAAATCGTGAAATGCAAGACCTCTTTGATACCAAAAGGGCTTCATGTTTTTGGAGAAGGGTATTCACAAGAGGATGCCGTGCAGTATCTTTGGAATATTCAACCAATGATTCCACACAGACCTAATTTATATGAGTTAATCTCCGCGGAATATGACCTACCCCAGCGGGCTCGAGAAAATTTAGCTGCATATATTCGAGAAAATCCGAGTGATTTAAAAAGGTCCAAGTTAATGAACTTCGGAACCAGTCTGATTTCTGAAATTTTGAACGGTAGCTCTCTAAAAAATCTGAAAGATCAATTTTCTGATTTAGAATTTTTAAATGAGCCGTCATTCCCAGAATTAATGATAAAAATATTAACTATTGGCACAAATTCAATGAAAAATCAAGAAGTACACCATCTTTTAGAAGGGCTTAACGGAAATTTTACCCCGCCAAGGATGGGAGGCGATCCAATTCGCTCTCCTGAAGTTCTTCCTTCTGGTTTCAACCTTTTTCAATTTAACCCACAACTTATCCCTACAGATATGGCTCTTAAACGCGGATGCCAGGCGGCGGAACAAAGTATCGCTTTATATAAGGAACAACACAATGGTCAATATCCTCAAAATATTGCAGTTGTTCTTTGGGGTTTTGAAACCGCGAAAACGCATGGTGAGGCAATAGGGCAGATTTTAACCTATATGGGATTGGAGATAAATGAACTTACTGCTTGGCGTCGGGAACCTAAATTAATTCCGCTCTCCGAACTCGGACGCCCTAGAATCAACGTTACAATTAATATCTGCGGTTTTATGCGTGATCTGTTTTCACATGTATTGGAAATGTTAGATGAAGCAATAGATTTGGTAATAAACACTGATGAACCCCCGAACCAAAATTATATCAAAAAACAATTTCGTAAAATTAAACAAGAACTCATAAAAGAGGGTGAAAATGAAGCCAAAGCCGATGATATGGCGCGTTTTCGAATATTCGGGCCGAATGCTTCTGAATACGGGTCGATCCTTCCTACCCTCATTGAATCAGGCGCTTGGAAAAAGCCTGAGGAACTAGGCCAAACTTATATGAAACAGATGCAATATGCATATCGGCGAAACACAAGAGCAAAACCCTCGTTGCAAATTTTCAAGAAACAACTTGAGAAATTAGATATTATTACTCAAGTAAGGGATACTGCTGCATACGCCGTTACGGACTTGGATCACTATTATGAATTTATGGGGGGGTTGAAGCAGGCATCCGATGCCGCGGGAAATAAAAAAGGCACTGTAATTTACGTAACTGACACAACAAGTGTTAAAGTGGAAACTACAACCTTAAAAACAGCGATCAATCGAGGAATTAAAACTCGGACCGCTAACCCAAAATGGGTAAAGGCTATGCTTAAGCACGATTATAGCGGTGGAAAAAAAGTATCAAACAATATTAATTACCTTTTAGGATTCGCAGCAACTACTCAACAAGTTGAAAATGACAATTGGAACCAAATTTTTGATACAATGATAACAAATGAAGAAATTCAGGAAATAATGAAGAAAAATAACAAATTTGCATTTCATGACTTAGTTGGATCTCTTCTTGAGGCAATTCAAAGAAAAATCTGGGAAGCATCAGAAGACCAAGAAGAAAAATTAAAAGAATTGTATCTTGAATTGGAGGGATTAATTGAACAATGATCCCAAATAACGGAATAACTGCAACTATTGCCGATCGCCTATTTAATTCCTTCATAGAGAAATTGACTATTTGTGAGAGGTGAAATCATGCATCATAAGTTTAATATTTATCCATTCACCGCAATAATCGGGCAAACACTGATGAAAAAAGCCTTGATTTTGAATGCGATCAATCCAAAAATCGGTGGTGTATTGATTAAAGGAGAAAAGGGTACAGCAAAATCTACCGCCGCTCGCTCTTTAACTGAATTATTACCTGAAATCAAAGTTGTTCAGAATTGCCCTTTTCACTGCGATCCTAGTAATCCTTATAAAATGTGTAATGAATGTAAGAGGAAATTTGAAAATAATGAAGAGCTTCCTGTGATTGAACAAAGCATGCGAATGGTGACTTTACCTGTTTCAGCAACTGAAGACCGCGTAGTTGGGACTATTGATTTGAAGAAGGCACTAGAGGATAAAAGATTAGGCTTAGAACCTGGTATATTGGCTGAAGTTAATCGAGGCATCCTGTATATTGACGAAGTAAATCTTTTGGATAACCATGTAGCTGATCTACTTCTAGATGCCGCAGCAATGGGATATAATATCATTGAACGGGAAAATATCTCTTTCTTTCATCCGGCAAAATTCATTCTGATTGGTACTATGAACCCAGAGGA
>JAEOSY010000418.1 GCA_016840125.1 Candidatus Helarchaeota archaeon
CAAATCTTAGTAGTGGTTCCCCTCCGGCTAAACATAAGCCGCGTAGTTTAACGTCCGCAAACTGCGGCAGCACCTCGTCTTTCATTTGTTGGACAGTTAATTCGTTAGGATCGGACCTCGGTTGAGCCCCAGTGTAACAATAGGTACATTGTAAGTTACATTTTTTGGTGAAGTCCCAAATGATGTAATCGATGGACAATTTAATGTAACCTAAATTAGATTTTGGCAAATGTATAAACAGCACAAACGACAACTGAGGAAAAAACGTCTTTTACAATGGTATTAACGGTATGGGTATGAATTTGTCTATTCCAATTCCAAGGTCTTCGGTCCATCATATCGTTCAAAGTAGTATTAATATCTTGAAGACATTTTTTCTCTGAAAAGCAACCTGAAATTTCAATGAAGACGCCCCCCCTACTTGCTAGAGCCCATCCCAATCCCGCACTAATTTCGAGACTTTTCTCGTTGCTTTCAGTATGAGAGAGGACAACGGGTTGAATATGTCCGATCTCATATGGTTTATCATATTTTTCTTTAAGTTCTATTATCGCATTTTTTGGAATGATGGAGGACAATTCTATCAGATTAAAATTACCAATACCTGCATTATGCAATGCATCGTCAAAGGCTGAAAGAGAAGTGGATCCTTCCCCAGTTCCTCTGACTATGATAATTTTTTTCTCCAATTTAATCCTCTAACTTAATAAGTCGTTGAAGAAAGTCGTTTTAATCGTTTTTAAAAATTTTTATTGGGCTTGTTATGGAACCATTATTATTTGTTTTCTATCTCTTGGTCTATATTTATACGGGTTTTGCATTGAAATTGATTGATCAAGTCAATGATGAAAATTTCAAATTAGATCCGAAAAAGAAAATTATAATACTCGTTACAAGTCCAATTCTTGCAGGCATTGTCATGGGGATGGAGCCTTATAACGGAAGTGTTGGGCTCATGTTAATATTAGGATTAATTTTTACCAAAAAAGTTAATGTAAGAGATTTCAAAATTTATGCAATCCTTGTGGTAAGTTCTATGTTTGTTGTTAGCGTTTTCAATCAATTTTATGTATTCTTAAATTTTCTCTCAATTATCCTTACGATAATATTTTTATTGTTGGCAGTCATTGCTGACGAATTCTTAAATGAATTCTTAGATTCCAAGGATATTAAAAATCCAATTTTAAAAAAGGTTGCGTCTATTAGACCGATATTAAAAATTGTAGCATTTATCTTACCACTCTTTAACTTATTCACATTTTATCATGCAGTTATGATATTAGGTTTGGATATTGCATATGACCTGACCAACTATTTTACAGAACCTAAGATAAAATTGGAAGATGAATCGACCTAATCGAATGCCCTAACATGCTCTCATCTGCAGCAAAAAATCTCTCAACCTTTGATGCAGTTCTTTGGTAAGATCTGGATGTTGATCTATTAAATTATGTAATTGGAATTGATCTTTCTGCCGATCATACAGCTCATCAGTCTTGGGGGTTTCAGGAACACTTCCAGGAGTACAAGTCCAGACACTTGTATCTTCTTTCAATACTTCCCAGCCATAAATCGAAGAAAGTCTCTGCATATCATCAATATGTTTTTGATCAAGCCAGTGAATGTATGAATAATCCTCTTGAATTATACTCCATGAGAAACTATAGTAGCCGCTAATTGCGAAATCTCTGACTTTCTCAATTTCCCCTTTCATTAATGGAAGGAGCGATTCACCCTGCATCTGTTTCCGCCCCTTTTTGATATTTAAGAAATCTAATACTGTTGGCGCGAGATCTACGGTCTCTATCAGTGGGGACATTCTCCCTTTAATACCATCAGGATGGTGAATAATCAATGGAATATGCGATAATTCTTCATAGGGCCAAGGTCTGCATTTTCTAATGATCCCGTGTCCGTGTTCTCCATTTCCAAGGGGTTGGCCATGATCACTCAAAAAGAAGATAAGTGAATCATCGTAAAGTTCCATTTCCTTTAATTTTAGGAGGATTTTTCCTAACCATCTATCCACCATTGTGATTTTTTCTGCATATAACATGCGAATGTGATGGATTTCCTCATCTGTCAAATACCCATCTACATAAGTTCCTACGGGATTAATTACTTCTATTCCTTCATATTTCGGATCATAGGGACACTCAAGGGATGAATCCCACACTGATGGCGGATCCCAAGGCTCGTGTGGGTCAAATGAATCAATCCAAAGAAATAGGGGAAAATTCTTGTCAAATTTAGTTTCCAAATAATCGAGTGCAGCATTAGTAACTCTTGCCACCATTTGATCTTGTTCCCCCTTCCAAGCCTGCCTAAAGGGAAGATAATCACCTAATTCACTACGCGCCGATAAACTAAAAATAGATTCTTTCTTCTTCTTCTTACTGGTTGGATCCCAATGGGGTTTATGATACTTCCTAATATCTAAATCACATGGCATTTCCCTGTAGAACTGATCCCATTGCTGACCTCGAAGAATGTGAATGAAATCAAACCCCCTCTCAAATCCATAACCGGGGAAATGCATGACGCCCGTATCTGAAATTAATGCACTTTGAATGTGTTTACTCCATATTAGATCAGCTATAACTACATCATTATTCTGTAAAGGGCCCCAACCACAAACTGGTAAAGTATAACGCCCTGTAAGCAAGGCCTTCCTAGTAGGAACCGTAGGACACCCTTCTGCATAGGCATTTTCAAATAAAATAGAATCTTGTGCGAATTTGTCTATATTCGGAGTTTTAATCCAGTCGTTGCCATAACATCCCAAATAGTCAAATCGCCATGAATCTGCCATAAGAACTATCACGTTTTTCATTTTTCATACATTCCTTCATTTATCAATAAAATTAAGAGGATAAAACATAATAGATGAATATAATTTCATTTTTAAGCTCGATTTTCATCATAAATTTTCTTCATCAATTCCATATGATGTTCATAAATGTATGATCGTTCCGTCCGATGAAGTTTGATGGCGCCTGTTGGACACGTTACTGCACAAGCTCCACACCCATAACATTTTTTATCATTTACAGCAGCTTTTTCGTTTTCTATCGTGATTGCGTGGAATACACACCTATCTTGGCACATTCCACAACCTTTACATAAATCTTGATTCACTTGTGAGATGTAATTAGATTTAGAAACACAATTCTCGTTCTTTTCTTCAAATCGAGTCATACCGCGAAGCAGGGAACAGCAGCAATCACAACAGCAACACACAACTTGGTGGTTTGGGCTTTTTACATTCTCTGTCGTGAAGATTAATCCCAGCTTTGCATATTTATCAACCAATTCATGAGCTTCTTCAACAGTTAGTTCTCGACCTTCGCCTCTCTTTTTAAAATAGACACCAAAACCACCTAGCTGAAAACAACTTTCGTGAATCGGGTATTTATCTTTACATTCCCGTATTTCTAAAACCTCAGCTCGCTTCCGACAGGGACAATCAGTAATGACGATCGGCTTTTGGCAATGTTCGATGATCCCGTGGCTTGCTTCTGCATTGAGAATCATCGATTGATTATCAATTGCGGTATTCACCGGAATGACTCTAGTAATGGAGGTCCCCGCATCCGAAGACTCGTAACGTCTATAAAACTTTTCTTCTATGAAAAATTGAACATACAACTCTGCCCCGCGCTTCCCATATCGCTCAAACGCCTTTGAATATTTATAGGGATTATTGAAAAGATGGGCCATCGCAATAAAATAGGAATACCCGCCAATGTCTTGAATGATCCCTTTCTCCGTCATTTCTTTAAGGATTTTTTTAGTTTCTTTTCGATCTTTACCAATTCTCTTAGAAATTTCCCGTACTGATAAGGGAGTAACTTCCAAATGCTGTGCGATTTCCGCTTCCTCGGGGGTAAACATGATCTTAATGAATTCTCGAAATGCTTCAGAAATTTTCCCCTCGACCATGGGAATGTCGTTCGGATACGCTCTCATGTTTTGAAGAATCCTTTCATAAGGATCATTCTTTTTGTCCACCGTCATAATTCATCATCTATGAAATAATTCAATCCTCTATTTTAATTAACTCAGAGTGTTGAACCAACTTCGGAGTAAATCGCTTTCAGTTTTTGATACCCAACCTCCGGAGAAAACTGGTTTAGTATTTTTTCACGGGATAGTTTAAGGAATGTACCTTTATTCTTAGTCGGGGCTAATTCCTGAAGGATTGCGTTGGCAACAGCCTCAGGCGGTGCAATACCATTTGGATTCGTTTCGATGAGTTGCCCAGGGGTGTTTTTTAAGAGTTCAGGGATGCCTCCAACATCAGTGGCTACGATTGGCTTTTCCATGGCCATCGCCTCGAGAAGGCACATGGGTAGGCATTCATCACGGCTAATCAAAACAATTACATCCGAAGCACAATACCATTTCGGCATGTCACGGTAAGAAAGCGCGCCGGTAAAGCGAACGCGATCTGAATCCTGAGGGATAAACTTTTTAACTTTTCGGAGAACTTTACGCTGCACGAGAGCGGGATCCATCATGAATCCCTCAGATAGATCGCCAGCGATATAAAGATAGGCATCAGGAAATTTTTTAAAAACAGAAGGTAATGCACTAACCAACTCAATAAGCCCTTTTTCTTCATCCACCCGGCTTGGTGAAAAGAGAATTTTAGAATCTTTTGGGAGGTGGAGACTCAGTCTGGAGGAGAGAAGATCAGAGTTAGATGGATTGAAAAGAGCAGGGTCTATGAAATTAATGATTTCACGAATTTTACTTGGATCAACGAATTGTTTAACATTCGCAATAAGGTTCATTAACTGATAAGCGATAATATCTGTTTTCTCAAGAGCTGGGCGGAAGTGCAGACTGAAAAGTTTTGCCTGAAAGAGCTCTTTCAATCCTTCAGGACTGGCATGGGGGGTGTAAATAAGCTTAAGCGCATCATTCTGCATCTTTAGCCAACCACCTGCGACAATTGCCTCACCATGTGCATGTACGATGGGTTGGTGTCCAAGGGTATCGAGAATTGACTGGATATTTTGGGTAGTTTTTGAACGGAACGCCGTCACGCCTGAGTTTTGAAGAAGCGCTGCTTCCGCTTCAACCCAATCAAAAGGGAAGCGATGTACATGGAAGCCGAGTAGTTCTTCCTCTTTCGCCAACCCCGGTTTTAGAGGAACAAGAACATGGACCTCGTGACCGTGTTCAGCTAAGACCCAAGCAAAATTCTGGACAGCTATTTCCAACCCACCGATATCGGGGTAGAAACCGTGGGTGAGCATGACAATAGGGGGAAATTGCAATGAAATTCAAATCCATATTTTAAAAAAATTGATTAGATGTTAGCTTAAAGTTATTGTGTGTGATATAAAGATTTTGTTCGGTTACTCTATGATCTCTACTAAATTATGCAACTACTGCATATTTCCTTTTATCGTTGATTAATGCAATAAATACATTCATTTAATTCAAGGATTTGTAAGTGAGCTTTGGTGGAACAATCGATCATCATGATATTAGCTATAATTACCGTAGTGTCATTCATCGTCATGCTCATCACTTACCTTTTGCTCTTTTCAAAAAAAAAAGGTACAGAACTAACACGGTTGATTTCAATTGCCATTATTTTTTTAGTGTACGGAGTATTATATGACAATCTTAGAGTTTTAATTTTTCAATTAGGGGTAGTATCCATAGAATACATTGATCAACTATGTTACTTCCTTGAAATTCTACTATATTTTTTTAGTTTATCAGCGGTGTTCAAAGCAATTGCCATTTTTAATAGACAGAGTGGACATTTGATCAAAGGCGAGAGGTTCTTCAGATTTTTCTTCTTGGGTTTAGCGGCGGTGGCATCAGCAGCCAATGTTTACCTATTTCAGACAGCGCCTTATGGAACCTCGGGATTTATCACATACCAACTTCATACATATATAAATTATGCGATTTTGTTTGTATATATTCCATTTTTTATTTATCTAATCCTTCGTACCAGTACGTTCTATAAAGAAGTAAGAGATAAAAGTCTAAGATTTCAAGTGTTACTATCGCTAATTTTCTTTGGGTTGCTCCTCCTCAATCGATATTGGAATAACTCATTATATTCTATTTTTCCTTCTTCAAATGGTCTTCTTCTCGTCGATCAGGTGACCCTTATTTTGATTGCAATTGGTGGTTTACTTCTATTCATGAATAATCCTGACTTATTAGATAATGTAAGCACCTATTTCTGTGTACAAGGGGTTTATTTGATAAAGAAGGATGGCGGATATGTTTTATATGGGTATGATTTCCAGAATTTAGCCCGGAATGAGGTCATCTCTCAAGATCAGATGTTGTTGGGGGGGGTTTATTCAAGCAGTAACTACAGGGTTAAGGGTGACACTCAATCTTAATGGAGATATTAAAGTACTTCAAGTGGGAAATGAAATTATTTATTTTGGTCATGGTAAGTATTTATTTGGAGTCGCCTTTTCTACCGAGATTAATCCTAGTGTTGCCACAAGATTGAAGCAGTTTATAGACCGATTTGAGGATGAATACCAAGAATATCTAGAACAATGGTCCGGAATCCTCGTTAATTTTCATTCTGAATTAGTTGAGAATTGGTTATTAAGGTGTTTTAGATAGGTTGGAGTTGAAAAATGGATATAAAATATGCAAAAATTATAATGGCTGGGTTAGATGCAGCGGGTAAAACGTCAATTCTTCTCGTAATGGCAGGGGAGTATGATGAATCGAAGATACACCCAACGCTTGGTGCGGATCGGAAAGAAATAAAGATTTTTGGAATCCCAATCATTCAGTGGGATCTTGGAGGGCAAGAAATATATAGACGAACCTATTTACAAGAAGATTCGAAGCTTCTGAATGAGTTGGACTTATTAATTTATGTAATAGATGTGCTTGATAAGCAACGCCACCAAGAAACTCTTAAGTATTATACGGATATATTGAAGAAATTCAAAGAAACCAACCAGAATCCCCCAATTATCATCATGCTCCACAAGGCAGATCCTGAAATTCTAGATACATCTGAAGTTCAGGATTCGATTACACATCTGAAAAAACTATTCCAAAAAAGTTCTCAAGATTTTCCGCTGAAGTTTTTGATAACCTCGATTTTTAATAAAGAATCCTTAACTCTTGCGGGGGGTAGAATGATTTTGTCGCATTTAAATACAATCCTTAAACAGTATAAGCCGTAATTCTTCTAATCTTCAATATCCTCTAGTTTAGTAACTAGGTACTTGCAGGAATCAAAGCCATCGATCTGGCATTCGATTTCTTCAACGAAAACTTGTTCAGGAGCAATCATTCCGTTAATGACGCCTTTGAAGAGACCTGTTTGGATTTCGCAGATAGATTTGTAATCAGCGTGACCATCACAAATGCAGTTCTTGATTTCGATGGTGAAGCTATTCGGATTCTTGGGACTACGTTGTACATTTATTTTTACTACAGGAGTTGGATACGTGATTTCGACGGCGATCCCAATGAATTGAACTACATTTTCAAAGGTGAGGGTTACATTCTCAAACTGTTTTGTGTAGAGTTCCGTTATGCCCCTTTCAGCCATGCGTGCTCCAATTTCTCGCGCTTTTTTGGGATCTCCCAACATATCCACGAATAATGAAGAGTGGAGAGTCTGATAGAATTTAACCATATAATCTGCGCGAGCTTCGAATGATTTTGACTTTCTTATTGGATAAAAAAGTTTCTGAGTGGGCCCTTGCACTCTCTTGTAAAGTAATTCTTTTTCCGCCATTATTTCTAGATATTTAGCTGTTGAATTCCGGTTTAATCCAATTTTCTCAGCAATTTGAGAAATAGATAAACCTAGATCTTCCTCTTCCAACAGATTCAGTATCTTCATTTGATAATCTTGCGCTCGTCTACTCACAAATAATTACACAGAGAGGAACACTAAAAAA
>JAEOSY010000419.1 GCA_016840125.1 Candidatus Helarchaeota archaeon
AAATTAATGTCAACCAAAGAGCCCAAGCACTCATTCACGCATTTAAAATCAGTGAACCAAAGTGGATTATTGTGGACGGGAATAGTTTGCCCGCGTTTACGGATATATTTACAGATCTCAAGTTTGATAAGAAAAAAGTGTTTGTGATTAATAATCCCGAACAGATCGCCCACAGGTTCCTAGATTTTCATAGTGAAGTGGAATCAAGCTCCACCGATAATCCGAGTACAACCTTCCAATCTCATTTATCTGATGATGCAATGTATATTTTCACTTCTGGAACCACTGGACTCCCAAAGGCAGCAATACAGAATAATTTGCGTCTTGTTAACGCGTTTGGGTATTTGGCATTTAAACTAACGAAAAATGATGTAGTTTATAGTGCATTACCATTATATCACTCGCTTGCGACAGTTGTAGGATGGGGTGGGATATTACAATGTGGTTCTGCCTTTGCTATCCGTAAGCGATTTTCAGCATCTCAGTTTTGGAAAGATATAAAAAAGTTTGGAGCAACCTGCTTTCTCTATATCGGTGAAATTCCAAGATATCTTCTCAATCGGCCTGAAAGTGAATATGTTGAGAATACAACTCTGAAAAAAATGTTAGGTGTAGGATTGCGAAAAGATGTGTGGGAAGAATTTAAATTGCGTTTTAAGATTGAGCATGTCCTAGAGTTTTATGGTGCTACAGAAGGTGCTGGGGGTTTATTTAATATTGGAGAAAAACCTGGTATGATTGGCAGAATAACCGTACCGGGCGCTATAATGATTGTTAATTGTGATGAAGACACAAATGAACTGTTCAAAGATGAAAATGGATTTTTAATTCCCTGTAAGCCTGGTGAAACCGGCATGATGCTCGCAGTAATACTGGAAAATGAATACTTTCAAGGATACAAAGATAAAGCAAAAACCAATAAGCGTGTGATCACCAATGCGTTTGTAGAGGACGATATGTATTTCAATACCGGTGATCTGGTCACCCTTCATGAAGACCGCTGGGTATCCTTCGCTGACAGGTCAGGGGATACATTTCGATGGAAGGGAGAAAATGTGTCTACGCTCGAGGTAGAATCCATCCTTAATACTTTTCTATCAGTCGAGATGTGCACGGTATATGGCGTTGAAATTCCAAATACCGATGGAAAGGCGGGAATGGCATGCCTTAAACTAAGTGATGAGGTTTCTTTTGATGTTCATAAGTTTTCGCGATTCATACAGAAAAGTTTTCCTAAATATTCAATTCCGATTTTCATTCGGATAAAAAATGAGCTTGAATTCACGGGAACTCACAAATTACGAAAAGTAAACCTTAGAAAACAAGGATATGATATAACTACATTAACAGATAAGATTTATATCTGGGATCCTCCTTCCAATAATTATAAATTACTAGATACAGAGCGATATCAGAATTTACTGGAGGGAAAAATAAAATTATGACGGAAATTGAGGAATTAAGTTTAGGAGAAATTGAGAAGATGAGCTTCCAAGAGCAGATGGAGTTATATAAATCGTTACCATCCGCAGATCACAGAGAAATGGACGGAGATTATGATTCAAAAATGGTAGGATTCACCTCTGAAAGACAAAAAAACCTTAGTTTGTGGTGGCTCCATAAGACAGAGAAGGGGAATTGGTTAGGAAAATCTTTCAATCCAGACATAAATCCTGAAGAAAATAAAGGAGAGGGGTATAATCGATGGGAGATGGAGGGAAAAGAAGTACACCATATGCGATTTCTAACCGATGTAGTTGACTCCCTTGTTGATGGAAAGCCTACATTTCGATTAAAATATGCCTCTTTTAAAAATGACGGAGGAATTGTAGACATGACAGACGAAGTGAGAAGAATTAGAAAAGGATTTTATTTATGTGTGGGAATGGCTGGTCCCGAGAAATTACCTCCCGACTTTTTTATCTTGTCTGGTCCTGTACATGAATATGACACTAGTGGAAACTGGATTTTTGGAGATGAAACAAAGGAACATGCCAGAATAAGAGTAACTACTAAGAATTATCCTTACCCAGAAGACTTTACACAAGCTACCTAGAACTAAGAAAGAAAATTATCAGGAATCTTTACAGCCACAACTTCACCTTGAGCACATAACACGCCATTTACTGTCAACTCGACATTCACAATTACCTTCTTTTCAGTTATTTCTTTAACCTTCCCAACTAAGACTAGTTCTTGATCAATTGGAGTCGGTTTTTTAAAGTCCACCCTAATAGAAGCAGTAACATATCGTAACAGGGGTTCTGATCCCATCTCACGCCCTGCGAGCTTGTAAGCAGCAGCAGCAGCGGTTCCAGTTCCATGGCAATCAATTAGTGATGCGATTAATCCCCCATAAACATATCCTGGAAATGCA
>JAEOSY010000420.1 GCA_016840125.1 Candidatus Helarchaeota archaeon
CCTAAACCCAGTTAGTTATATAATACTAGACGAAACTGCCACAGTACAACAGCCCAGTCTCGCACGAAATCTTCTACCACCTGACCGAAGTACCCGTACCCTGCAAGACCTATCAGGATAACAAAAACGATCAAAGTGATGATAACTATTATAATTCCTAAATTCTCATTTTCCTTCCACATAACCCCGTCATCCTTCTTATTCTCCATATCTTATTCAGTCCATCGAAACGCTCCTTATCTTACTCTTGACGCCTCCTTACGCCACAAATATCTGCCCGCACCCTGCACCCCCGTCGGTCCGGAGTTTGCGCAAATCGTGATGTTTTTTGATCTTTCTTTCTAATTAAAGTTATTTTGAGATAAACTTTTCTAACTATCATTATTTTCTAATAACTTAATAAGTTTTACTAAAGAGTGTGTAATACTTACATAATAAAAAATTAGTTGTGATCTTTTACGATAAAACACGATAAATTCATTCAAATAAAATTAATTTTAAAAAATTGAATTGGAAGCATTAAAAAGACTTATAGCTATATTGAAATCACAATAATTCATCATAATCTTTGTACTTTATTTGAAGGAGAAGTAAGAAATGGTTTTAGATACCGTCATTTTAAAATCAATTGGGGGCTCGACTTCAATGGGTTTCGATGTCAACCTTGATTTGTTGACCGTGATAGGGGCTGGAGTTGAGGATCTTGTCCAATTTGAGATAATTAGAGTAAAAAAGCCAGATGGTCAAGTGAGGGAAATTAAATTTACACAAACCAAGAAGATCACTAAACAAAATAAAATAATAATTAAGGCAACATACGTGAAAGGGTTGAATTTAGAAGAGGGGGATATACTAGATATTGATTATATTCAAAAAATCGAAGCATCTGATGAATAAAAAAACGTTTCAGATGAAATGGTGTCAACTTCATTTGCCATTTCCGGATCCAGTACTAAAGCAGTTTACCCCCTAGCACTACTCCCATCCTGTTACTGGCTTTAGCAGGCTTCCTGTCCACGAGCGAATGCGAGACTTTTTTGGTACTCTTTCTTGTGAGGGGCAAGTTCAACGGCTTTCTCATAATACCGAATGGCCGTTGTGCGCTCTCCTTTATCCTGCCAATAATTCCCTAATTTATTGTATCCTTCGGCGTAATTCGGGTCTTCTGTAATTGCAATTTTCCAACAATTAAAGGCTTCCTCGACTTCACCCTTAGCATAATAGGTAACGGCAAGCTTGTTCCATACCTTCGGATCACTTCTTTTAATTTTCACAGCTTTTTGAAACGCGTCTATTGCTTTATCATATTTTCTCCTGCGCCCATACACCATTCCCAGTTGCACCCACCCCTCAAGTAGATTTGGATCTTTTTTCACTACTTTTTTGAGGCAACCAATCGCTTCCTTTAATTTGCCCCTAATACTTAACTTATTAGCTCGGTCAAGCAATATGAGGCTTTTGGGATCCTTTGGAACTGGAGGTTGTAGTTTCACTTTTGCTTTTTTCAGGAGGGCTAATGCTTTAACATTCCCCGGGTCTTGATGCAAAACTAACTCGCATTTCTTGATGGCTTCGCGAGTATTATTATAAACAATATTTTTTTCAGCCTCATTGAGGATGAAGTTGAAATCTTTTTTGAATCCCGCCTCTAATATGGGACTGCTTAAATTATCAATGTTAGCAAGAAGCCATGGATCAATTTGACGCATATTTACTCTGAGTATCTCCAGATGGGATTTCATTTTCCTTTTTTCAGGTTTTGAAACAGGTTGGGTTGGGTATGGCGTTTCGGGAGATTGTTGAAACTCAATTGATTTGATATGGCACGCAATGGCATTTTCCTTATCTCCTATACGGTCATAAGCGAGACCGAGGCTGCGCCAAATCTGACTTCTGTTGTTTGGTGGGGCGAGTGAGGTTGCATATTTATAACATTCTACCGCTTTTTGATAATCCGATAGCTTTCCATAGCAGACCCCTAAATTATAAAAGACTTTAAAATGCGATGGATACCGTGCTAAAATTTTTTTGTAATCCACAATCGCAGCTGAAATATCCCCTCGCCTAAGTTTGTCTTTTCCTGTATTTTCTAGGTAAGCCAACTCGATATTATCCCAATATTTCCAAACTATCGAATTCCTCCAATCCGGAGATGCCTTCTCTATAAGCTCTGTGGCGGTATCATGGGATTTTAAGGCGTTCTCAAATTCTTTATGATGATAATACATTCCCCGAAGGTTTAGCCACCATATAGGCTGGGCTGGTTCAAGTTCAGTTGCCTCTTTCGAACAAGCAAGGGCCAAATCTTTCCAACGCTTTGCCCCACAAAATTCTGTAAGATCCTCCCACGATTCAAATAATTCACTTATTCTCAGGGGATGAACAGTTACAGGTATTGTACATGATGCAATGAATTCATCAACGTTTGTGAATAAAATCCCAAGATTACACCAAGCTAGAGCTTTTATAAAATTCGAAGCGGAACTTTCAATAACACCCCGAAAGTAGCTTAATGCCTCCCAATAAAATTGGTATCTATTGATGGTCTCTTGACCCGACGAAGTAACCAGCATTACAGGAATTTTCTCTATCTGTAAATAAGCTCTTAAGAACGCTTCGGACATAAAAAGTTGCATATAGCAAGTCCCAAGATTCAACATCCCCCATTGGTTTGAGGGATCAATTTTAAGCACTTCTCGAAATTTTTTCATGGCGGTAGATACCTGTCCCGCACTTAAATCCTGCAATCCCCGTTCATTCAAAATAGTAATTTGTGATAGTTTATCTTTTTTTTCAGGTTTTGATAATTCCGGGAGGGTAATACCATTATCGCCACCAGTTTTTCTAAGAGCTCTTTCTCTTCGTAGATGTTCAATATACGCTTTCACTTTCTCCAAAGAGTCTAATTTGTAGTAGGTTTTAATATGGATGACCTTTTGATGAATCAGAAGTGCTGTTTCCATTTTAGTTTGTGAAATATCACTACATGTATAAAAATAGCCTACTCTTTTATTTTTCAATTTACATGTACTCTCTATCATGGAGGGACGCATCTGCTCTATTATATTCCTGCCAGGTCCCAAAGCCATATCATAATGCCCGCATAATCCACAGATTCTCACCTCTTCTTCTAAAACCTCTCTGAGCTCCTTATCAACTTTTTTGATATCCTCTTCTGAATACTCCTTTTCTATTTTCTTAGATTCTTTATCGGTCAATAAATCTACCTGCCATATATTTACTAAATTATACCTTGCCCTTGGCGGGCGTTACCTTTCTTGCGCATAAGGAAGGAATCTTCGGATGTTCGCACATCAGCAAAGGGCGAATGTCCTTTAGTCGACTAATTTAACCATCTTTAAGGGTTCTAGGAACTTTTTGTAATATATCATCTTCCGCACACTCCAAATCAACAGGTAGGTGCCAATGAGGAAGCTGAGAAATCCTGCGAGATGATTCAAATGTAGTGGTGAAGTCCTGAAGAAAAAATCACCAAGAACCGTGACACCTGAAATCATTGTTGTAAATGACAAAAATGCTAAAACCATATAAGCGTAATAAAAGGCAAAACCACGCATTTCACCTTTTTTGTCATGCAGCTTATATTTTTCCTCATGGGCAAACCCCCAAAGTGAGAAGATAAATAGAATCATCCCAAAACTAATCAACGTAAGTCCATTCCAGTTAATTTTCATACTACCATTAAACATGAGCGTCACGAGGGGTAGAAGGAGAAAAATCGGACCCAATATCCCAAAGCCGGATCCAAATAAATACAGAAGAATTCGCCCCCACCGTAATTTGCGGATGGCATCAGCGCCGTAAACCTCCGAGAGCATGAATAATACAATTTCACCCGCAATGAGAAGAAAATAGACGAAGGTCAACACAAAAAACTCGATCAATTGGAAGAGCGTCCCACAAAAGTATCCAACGGACAGAGGAATGAACAACCCTCCGAACCTAATTTTGTAGCTCAGGGGGATTCGACGGACCTTCCAAAATTTGCTATATAAGAAAGTGAAGAGACCAAAGGCATGCCCTATTACAATTAAGGTGAGAATGTCTGAGGTGCCCAACACCAACCATGATCTCCTCAGGTTATAAATCAAATCCTTCCTTTAAAAAGTTGTGGGGGTCAAAGTAGAGCCCGGAACAAATGCTGTAAGTGCATTCTCAAGATTAAGTGTTACGCGGTACGAAGTTAAATTAACCCTTAGTTAATGAGAATTTGTTATCTTATAAATATCCATGAAATGAGGTTATCTTGGAAAATTAGCGTCTTATTCTAGTTTTTTATATGAATTAATCTTTACTAATTTCCCCAGGGTTCGCAGATACTCATAGAAATCCTTGCTATCGAAAGGTTCAAGGGGGACTGCCTCGAGTCATGATATAATGCCGAATGATACTAATCGAAAGATTAACCTAAGGATTCGCTATGATGAGACGGTGGACATCTATGATAGACGTTACCAAGAGATTTCTATAAGTAAATGTGTTATTCATCTTTTTTCTCATTGATTTTCCCTTTAATTTGTTCACAAACCGCAGTAATTTGAATCCAATGAGGGCCTTGGTAGTAAAATTTCCCACACCTTTCTCTACTACATATCCAATATTCATCGAACGTGGCAAATGTTTTTTCTGGGAGTTTTCCTGTTACTTTTTCTTTAGGAATTGGGATAATTATAGCATTACATGTGGTACAACGAGAATCTGAAGGATCTAAGTTTAATTCTAACTCCAGATTCAAGAAAATGTTTGTAAGTTGAGCGATATGCGACTTTTCTATGATTAGAAAACTAGGTATTGTTCGTTTCGTTGCTTGATGATGCAGCTCAACATCACGGGTTAGTAGGACTCGATTCTCTTCCGAAGATATTCTTAGTAGCTCTGGATCGGAATATGTATTGCTGTAAAGAGTATCATACCCAAATAATCTTAAAAAACGAGCAGTTCGCCCCAACATTGCATCGCAAATAAAATTCAAATAACATAGCTCCTTAATCTAAGCGTCTAATAATATTTCCTGCCCCTTTAGACGCAACAATATTCCCTTCATTCATTATTATTTTCCCATTTACAATTGTCATTATTGGAATACCTTTTACCTTTCGCCCATTAAATGGTGAAAATTTCGCCTTTGAATGAAATTCTGATGCGTCGATTTCTTGCTGGCCTTTTAAATCAATAATTGTTAAATCTGCGTCAAATCCAACGGCAATTTTTCCTTTTGAAGAGGTTTTTAAGAATTTAGCAGGATTCTCAGATACTAATTTTATCAATTTCTGAAGTGAAATTCTTCCTGAATGCATAGCAGTGAATAATAACGGTAAAAATGTTTCAAATCCTGGTATTCCATTTGCAGCTCTGGAAAAATCACATTCTTTTTCTGAGAGCATGTGAGGCGCATGGTCAGTCGCAATCATATCAATTATTTCATCATTGAGGCCTTTCCAAAGAGTATCTAAATGATCTGAAGTCCTTAATGGAGGAAGCATTTTTGCAAATGTTCCAAATTTTTTCAAATCATGTACAGATAGAAGAAGATGATGCGGTGTCACTTCAACCGTAATATTCTTACCCAGCTTTTTACTTCTGCGAATGATTTCCACTCCCGAGGATGTACTGACATGACAAACATGAATCTGAGCCCCTATAGGTTCATTTAATCCCAAAAAATACTCAATAGCATGTTCTTCAACCCTATCCGAATGAGATTTTAAGTACAACTCTTGAGGGGAAACCTTTGTTCCTTTTAAATCTCTAATTATTTTTTCAATATCTTCTTTTCTTTCCGCATGAACTAGTATCGGGATATTCATTTTTTGAATCTGATGAAGAAGATTTTGTAATGCCTCTTGACTATCAATGTCAAAATTACTCAATGATTTTGCTAGAAACAATTTAAATCCAAATATCCCCGAATTTTTAAAAGAGTTCATATCCTCCAACTTATTTGGAATCCCTGCATAAAAACCGACATTAACAAGGATATCCTTTTGGGCTTTTTCCATCTTTCGTTCTAATAGATCCTTTGAAATTGTCGGGGGGTTTGTATTTGGCATATCAATGACAGTAGTGATACCTCCATTTGCGGCAGCAGAGGTCCCCGTATAAAAATCCTCTTTCGTCTTAAAATCTAAATCTCTTAAGTGTGCATGAATATCAATTGCTCCAGGAATCACCAAATTATTTTTTGCGTCTATTATCTTATCTGCAGATGGCATTTTAGATGATTTTCCAACTTGAGCGATCTTGTTACCCTCTATCGCTATTTCTCCTTCTACAACCTGTTGATTAAAGTAAATTCTTGCATTTTTTATAACAAGATCAACAGGTATCAACCCTTTCTCATTCATTAAATGGCTTCCAACTTGCCAAATCATTTTTTTTTCTAATAATTATTCTGTTTTAAACCCTCTTGCAACAAATCTTGTTAAATCCCCTTTGGTAATAATTCCAATTAAGGAACCTTTATCATTGACTATAGGAAGAGCCCTAACTCCCTTCTTTAACATCATAAGTGCAGCATCTGCTATTGATGAATCTGCTGTTAAATTTTCATTTAATGGCTTCATTGCATCTTGGACTAAAATATGTCTTATTCTCTCCTCTTGATGCCTTGCAGGAACCGATTCTCTAAATTGTGCAAAGCTACGAGCTAGACTCCCCTCAGAAATTACACCCACAACATTTCCCTCTTCCATAATCAATAAACTTCCGAATTTGTTATCAAACATAAGCTTCCTAGCATGAATTATTCTTTCATCTGCAGATATTTCAATTTCGACTTTTGACATCAATTTTCTTACATCAATGGTTGTGAATTTTGTGCAAAGTGAAATCAACTCATTTTGAGAAATAAACCCTGCTAAGTCGTTATTATCCACAACTGGAAGCCCACTAACTTTATAACGATCCATCAGCTCTGCAGCTTCCTCAACAGCCACGTCTGACTTAATTACCCTTGGATTATATGTCATCACTCCTGAAACATGAATCCTTGAGGGACTTAATTGTTTTGATCTACTTGAACCCAAACGATCTGCAATATCACGTTCTGTAATCATTCCCACTAGCTTCTCATTATTTACACATAGTAGCATGGACAAATTATGCTTATTCATCAAATTTAAGGCGTCTGTGACAGATTGATTTTTATCAATAGTTAATTTTCTTATCTCACTTTGTAAAATTTCTGTTACTTTCAAGAATTTCTACTCCTTGTTATCTAAAAATCTGATTCTTTTTCGGTAGTCTTGCAATTAGGACAAATGAATAATCCATCAATTTCGTCAAGCATATCGCTCCAATTCTCACATTGCTGGCAATATCCCGCTGAAAATTCCGTTTTATAGCTCTTTTTAACAGTATCTGCAATATCCTGTAAAACTTCTATCATATATGGTGCAATTTCAAGTATATCGCTTTGTGATATTATCCCAATCATAATTTGATTTTCCATAACTGCTAATCGCTTAATGTGCTGTGTAGCCATTTGATGCATTGCAGTTGTAAGTTTAATAGAAGGTGAAATTGATACTACTGGTGCTGACATAATTTCTTTACAGAACACTTCACTAGGCTTTTTGTTCTCAGCCACAACTCTGTTATTCATATCTCGTTCCGTAAGTATTCCAATAGGCTTTTCCTTGCTATTTGAATCAACGATTATTAGAGAGCCTATTTCATTCTCTCGCATTACTTTTGCGGCTTGTTGCGCTGATGCATCAGCAGGCAACACCTTTACTTCAGGATTCATAATATCCCGAACGAATAAGTCTTTTTGCTTATCCATCGTTCCACCAGCATATGTTCGCTTTTGTACAACTTACTAAATGAACTTTTTTTTAAAATCATTTCGGTAAATTTGTTATTTTAATAAGGATAACAATTTCCCATAACTCCGAATTGTGTAAATGTTTGCTATAAGTTAAAATACGGAGAGGCATTCACTCCATGATTTCTCCTTTCCCACCCGGTAAGCTACGTTGAATTTCATCGAGCGGAAGCTCTCGCACTAATTTTTTTTGGTGTTCATTAGAACAGCCCTTTAAAAATTGATTTTTTACAAGTTTTGCAAGATGAGAACTTGATTTATCGCCAAATTTTATTCCAACAAATAAATCATTATGTTTCTTTATAGCTGTCGGCGGACCTGCCATAACAATTGCAAATTTCTCCGAAAAGTTTAATCCAATTAAAAGTTCTAGAGTAGTGTTTTTATATTCTTTTCTCTTTCCTCGAACAATGAAAGAACCTTTGCGTAAATATTCTCCCGATTGGGGTGTTTGAGAAACCTGATTGGCGTCGACACAATACACATCTGCTTGCCCATACTGCGCCTTCCAAGCTTTTGAAAATGTTACTGCTAATTGGGCAGCTTCTTGCAACGTTTGTTCCGGAACTTGTTTCCCTTCAGTCTTAATCACGACAACTGGAGCGCCTTGAAATGTAGCATGAAAGAAAATATCTGATTTATCCATATATTTCCGAAAAATCAATTCATTTGTTTTTAAATCCCGCCCACCTATCACAAGAAAATCATCGGATGAATTAAACCAGTGAAATTTTTCATACCATTGCTTTTTCCTTTTCTCAAGGAGTTTCTTATCTTGTTTTGCTATAATTTTTGATTCAAGCTCAACTTTATCCTTTTCTTGAAAGATTTTTTCATAAGCCTTCTTGGCACCTATCAACTTCGCTGCAGCTTTTTTTGATTTTGTGTACAATATATTTGCATTTTCTGCAACAGATTTTCTAAAATCTATCGGAAATTCTTCGCTTTCCGTTTTTAAAATGATAGTCGCATTCCTATAATTGATATTTTTAATTAATTGGGCTGGTCCAATACCCTTTTTTTTAGCAACTTGGAAGGTTGCTATGATATCATCCCAAGAACGTCCATTATCTCTGGCCGTTTTAACCGATTTCAGAATTTCATCTATTTCCTGGAACTTTTGATATATTATATCCCCCAGTTTTTTATAACGAATTGAATCCCGTTCCAACTTCTTGATTGCTTTCTGTTGATTCTTTAAAATCTTTTCTCTTTTACTGAGTTCTGTCTTTTTTTCCTTTAACTCGTCTGTCTTTATTGTAATTTCTTCTTGTGAGCTAAATAATTCATCTGCTGCTTCATTAAAGTTTTCAAAAGATTTACTTTTAGCATTAGAAAATTGAACAAGCTCTATTGGTGCTATAACTTTTTTGGAATCAATTTCATAAATTAGTGCTTGAAGCGTCGTATTCTGAATAGCTGTATAAAGATATTTCAAATTATTGTAAATAAGTTCTATTTGTCCAATTTCTAGTTCAGTAGTAGGTATTTTTTTATCGATCTCGGCTCTAAAACACAATTCCTCTGCATACATTGGGCTTATATTCAAATTTTTGATGATCGTTCTTATCAAATTTTGATTACCATTTTGGAATATTGATTTTAAATCTGAAAGCATAATTTCTTTTATATCGAATCCTCTAGCAGGTGCAAAATCAAATGCTCTATTCGGAATAACGCGTCTATCTCTCATTGTTCTATAATTTAATGCGACAATAACTTTGCCCTCTGAATTTAGAAGTACAAGATTTCCTCTCTCGAAAAACTCAACAATTAATGTATTTTGGTCAAATCCTTCAGGAGTTTCTGCAGATTTACGCCCTACTTCTAATATTATTACACGATCAAATAGGTGTTGCTTGATATCTAAAACTCGTTTATTTCGGAGATATTTTCGAAGAGTCATACAAAATTTCGACGGATATTTCGGTTTCGGTCGATTAAATTTGGTTAGATGAATTCGTTTACTAGGCTCAATAAGTAATTCTTGAGTACCCTCTTTTGTTCGAAACTTAATTGTGAAAATTGAGTCTAATTGATATATATTACTAACCCATACATCGGCTAATAATGGTCTTAATTCCGATACGATTGCCCCAATATCGAAAGAAGACATTTCTACCATGTATAGACCTCACATTTCATATTTACAAAATTTTTAAATGCTATAAAAAAACATCTTCATTGAAGAAGTTGCAAAAATGAAATTTAAAATTGGCGAAAGGAAGAAAAATGGAGTTTAAAGATAAGATTTACTATTCCAAAATTATGCTCGCAGGCATAGTAACCATCTGCTGCAACTTATTAACGATATTAAATCATTTCTTGGGTTTTGGACACGCTCAATTGTATGGAGTCCTCCTTGGATGGGGCATCTTGATCCCATATTACCTTCTTTTCAACTGGAAATTAACTGATAAACAAATTGAAGATATTGGCGGTAAAAGAAAGATTATTATGGAAGGTATTGGTGGTTATATTACCTTTTGGGTGAGCTTCTGGGCACTTACTTATACATTTTTACATCTGGTCCTCTATCCTGAATATTACACACCTGAGTTATTGAATGCTCCATTTTTCGCAGGCACTCCCTATTTTTATACCTCTCTATTAATTCTATTAATTGCTTTCTCTCTTTCTATGACCAGTAGCCTTCTCTCTCGTAAAATTATGGATGTAAATCGCATGAAAAGGTACTCTAAAGAGATTAAAAAATTTAAGGATCTTGAAAAGAGTGTAAAAGAAACAGGTAATAGAAAAGGAGCAATAAAGCTAAAGCGGAAACAAAAATATATTGAAAAAATAACTCGAACCGTCATGTGGCAACGAATGAAACCAATGCTGATTTATATGGGTCCCTTTATGATTCTATTCTTTATATTGAATACTACATTTGGAAGTACCACCTGCGCTATGTTTCCCTTCGGTATTAATAAAGTACCCCTTCTTAATATGTTCATCGGGAGTCCAGCTGGTGTTCGTCTTCCCTATGGTCTTGCTTTAAATTATGTCAGCTGGTACATCGTTTCTAGTTTTGGGTTTACGACAGTTATCCAGAAATTACTGGGTCTTAGATTCGAACAATAGCAAATTTTTTTTTAAGGAGATCGTAAAAAAAGCATTTTTTTTTGCGAAATTTTAAAAAGTGACTAATCAAATAAAATATTCAACTATATAATTTCGCATGTTTAATCCGATTTGTACTAAAAAATGACGTTTCTGGGACGAGTTTGGAGAATTTCCGTGTGCAATGTAGGTAATAGCGTGGTATATAATGGAACAACTTGATAATCTTGATAAGAAAATCATTCGCGAACTGAAGGAAGACGCACGGATTGCCTACACCAAAATTGCCGAAAAACTTAATGTACCTGATACCACAGTCCATTTTAGAATAAAAAATTTGAAGAAGAAAAAAATTATCAAAAATTTTACAATCTTAATTTCTCCTGACAAATTTGGTTATGATCATGCTGCTCTTTTAAAAATAAGGATCGGCAATCATATTGTTAAAGAAATAAGTGTGAAGCGAACTATTGAAATCGGAAAGATTTTTGCTCAAAAAAAGAATTTTTGCTTCCTCGCTACAGCTGAAGATGGAACAATTCTATATGGTATTATCTTCACTAAAAGCGAAGAAGAATTAGAAGAATTTGCCTCAGAAATTCGTCATGATCCCGATATAATTGATATTGAAATCATCAAATTCAATGATGTGATTAAAGGTAGTGAATTACTTAGTTTTAATTTACTTTAAAATGAGGTGGAAATATGAGTGAACGTGTAAAAAGTGGAATTTTAGGGCTTGATGAGATTTTAAATGGGGGTTTCATAAAAGGTAGTAACGTCCTCCTGGCAGGATCAGCTGGAACCGGAAAAACTATCTTTTGTATGGAATTCCTCTATAAAGGTGTGACTGACTATGATGAACCTGGCATTTTTGTCACCTTAGAAGAAATGCCCGTGGAATTACGACGGGAAGCACTTCTCTTCGGGTGGGATTTTAAAGCTCTCGAGGATGCAAAAAAATTTGCAATAGTGGACGCTGCCTCCAGCAAAGCCGGCCTACCTACGGGTGAGCGTTTTGCATTACGACGCGGTTTTGATGTTAATATTCTAGCACAGGAAATTTACCGTACTGCAAAAGAAATCGATGCCAAACGGATAGTAATAGATTCTATTGCAGGGTTGGGAATCCAATTTGAAGGAACAGCGAATATTAGGACTGCAATTTTTCGTTTGTCGGCACTTCTCCGAGAAATTAAATGCACATCCATCATGACTTCTGAGGTTGCTGTTGGTGAGGTTTTTACCAGATATGGTGTCGAAGAGTTTATTGCACAGGGCGTTGTCCTCCTCTTCTTAGAAGAAATATCTGGTGAACTTAGGAGGTCTTTGATAGTCAGAAAAATGAGAGGAACTGCTCATTCACTAAGGCGTTATCCATTTGAAATTTCCCCTGAAAAGGGATTCGTAGTCATGCCTGGAGGCGAAATTTAAACTATTTTTTTTCTTTTTAAAACAAAAAGAAGAAAGGATTTGTGTCTTGAACTAGAAAATTCTATTTCTTGTCGTCTGGCTCTTCCCATCCGAGAACTTTAAGAGCTTCAAGTACTGCTTCTTTATCCGATATTTTAAATAAGTCCTCATCAGAGTCGCCTTTTCCTGGTGCACTCGCGACAAATGGTACAGACGATGGTTTTTCACTTACTGCTGATTTTGTGCTTGGTTGTGGTTTTAAGGCACTCATGAGTGCTTGAGTATCCACATCTGAAGTAGGTTTTGATGCAGGTGCAGCTCCTTTATCAACACCTAAGGCTTGAAGCGCTTCAAATAATGTCCCCTTATCTACATCGTTCGATCCACCTACAACTGTGGGTTCAGGTTCGACTGGAATCGGCTCTAGCTCCGATATTTGAACAGGTTGAGGACTATCAGGCAGTTCAATGGCTTCTGGTTCTTCAATTATTTCAATTGTTTCAGGTTCGTCTGTAGGTGAAAGAATCTGTAATGCATCTGAGATTTTTGCATCAACAGGTTCAGCTTGCACTTGTGAAAGGGGCGGCGTTTGGATATGAGTTGGTCTTGGTGTAGGTGTAGATTGAGCGGGAAATCCCTTCATCCCTGTTTCTAATAAAGATGCCGCCGTTGGACCAGTAGTTGCTGATGCTGGAGAGGGGACGGGTGCTGGAACAGGTGCTGCCACTTCAAATCCTAAGGTATTAGCAACTTTATTAGAAAATCTATGAAGTAGAGCTAAATAGTAACCCATTCGAGATGTATTTTTACAGGAACCCACTATCATGTGACTAGGACCCGCACTTGTCAAGATGGTGTATCCATCATCGCCTCGAACAATAATTTCCTTTAATGTCCCATGACGTAATTGCCTCAGAGTCGTTTCCCCAAGGTTGACGAGAGCTGCGCTAGCAGCTGAATATACATCCGCATCCAACTCGGCTCCTACAGCACATGCAATCCTCATTCCCTCTTTTGAAACGACTGCACACGCTTCAAGCTCTGTCCTGGCTTCTAGCTTCTGTAATAAACTTGTTAATGTTTGCTTTGTTTCTTCGGATAAGGTATCATCCATTATTTCTCACATCTTTCACTAATTATTCACTAAATAAATCTGATTAATTCGCACCGATTACATCAAATCGTTAAAATTGCTTCAATTTCCTTTTAAATTCGCTCCAATCGCCTCAAATCTTTCATTGGAGCCTCTTCATTAGGTTTTTCTAACATTTTATAAGAATATTAAAAGATAAATATTTTGATTCAACAAGTTGAATTCACTAGTATTTTTACTCTTTTTTTGATAAATCATCCGAAAAATTTGCATTAAATTAGACTAATTGAATTGTTTCGGCTTATTTTTGCACTTTAAACTAAAATGCGCGATTATTTAATTTCTAATATCCTTTGCGAAATCTTAAATTGGATGAGGTCTTTAAATATCCTTTTTTCAATAATTTGATGAGCTGAGAATTATGGCTTTATCCAATTCCTCCTTCGGATATCCACGAGCACTTTATGATCCCGATTATGTTCCCCCTAAACTCCTTCACCGAACCAAGGAATTGAGTAATTTGTTAAATATTTTCAATTCTAGCTTGGATTTTGATGATCAATTTAACATTAATGCCTATATTTACGGAATACGTGGAATTGGGAAGAGTGTGTTCTCAAAATATTTCATTAATTTATTAAAAGCTAAAAATGGAGAAAATTTCAATCGTATTTACCTTAACTTGGCAACAAAATCACCAATCGAAAATCTTCGTTTATTAGTTGAATTATATTCTCAACGAATTTCCAGCAAATTTACATATCTTAAAAATTCTCAGAAATTATGGAGTTATTTTCACTTTCTCCGAACAAAGTCTGATATTCCATTGATTCTCATCCTTGATAATATGGATTATCTAAATCAAAGCTTAGTAGAAAAATTTATTCGTTATTCTAAGGACCTTAAAATCTCAACAATCGTCACATCACGAATTCCTTTAAAAAAATACAAAAAGAAATCAAAATTAATAGCTAATTCCATGGATTTCCCCCTAAAATTAGATATGTATTCATCAAGTGCTTTGTTCGATATTCTCTCACAACGCATTTCATTGGCCTTCCCAACTGATCTTGATCCTACCCTCTCGCAATATATTGTGGATATTGTGACTCATTTCGACCATTATCGTCCGAGTACTTGTATTCATATTTTAAAAACAATATATCAGCATATGTTGGATGGAATTGATATAACACATGAATTAATTATGGATGCTTCTATTCATTTATTGGAATTCCCGTTTCAAGATGATTTAGACTCTTTACTTAGATTTGATGATTCAAAAATTGAATTTTTTTACCTACCCTTACTAGAAAAACTCGCTATTTTTTTTAAAGGTGCAGAAAATGTCTATATTCGATACAACGAGTTATTCAGATTGTATAAAATGACTTGCGATGAACTTATGCAACCCTATAACCCTTCACAATTCCAACAATTTGTAGAACGTTTAATTTTCGATGGGTTTCTTTATTCCTCTAATATCCAATCAACTATCGCTGAAAACATCTATTTTATCGTTATAAATCCACAAAGAATCCTTGAATATCTTGATATTAAATATTCAAACCAATTTTAATAAAAATTAGGCTTCTATTTCATCTGCTTTTTGCTGGGTAGCACTCGCTTTCTCTTCGTTGCCCGCTTTTTTGTACCATTCAACTGCACTAAGTAAAAGACTCTTTGCTTTCCCTGGCTCTCTAGATCTCAAGTGTTCTTCGGCTAATTCACAATAGTAATCGCCTTTTTTGTTTGCGAACTCTATCAGTTGTTTACTCATTTAAATCCCCAAGTGTTGACTCATTTTTTTTCTTGTATGATATTTTATCTCTTACTACTATTAATGTTTTTTTTTGTTACCTTAAAAAGGGAAATCTAAACTAATTAATAACTATCTAGACTCTACTGGATGCTTTGAAAAAAATCGACATTATTTAATAGTGACCAGTGACATTATTTTATAGTTATAAATTGATACCCCTTGATAAGTTAGATGAGAAAGGTTTGGATATGGTCGGAATAGATCGCGATTCTGCAGCCGAGATTGATAAAATCATCGCAGGCGTCCTCCCTCGACGAGTTATTTTGAGAACACTTCTGCTTTTCGGACCCAAAACCGGACCTGAACTCAGGTGGGGAATTTATAAGTACAATGAGGTCGGAGAGGAACTCTTTCGTAACCAAATGTACTGGGTCCTCAAAGATTCATTTGACAGGCGAATAAATGGAGTTTCAGATGCTCTCCTATACTTCAATTTAAAGCATTTAGAGATTTCTGGGCTAATTACACGCGAACGATCCGAAGTTGAGTATAAATCAAAAGTAGCACGCATTAATCCGCGCAAAATCCAACAAATAAGGGCATATTTTCGGGATATCGTTCCAATAGCTTGCATTACAGGCTTTGATTTTAATGACGATAAATGGCTTCTCACACGATTTTATCAAAAATTGCGTCGTACCAGGTTACTTTATAACCAGGGAATTGACGAAGGTATGAATTTTACCTTTCTCCCAGAAGGTTTAAAAAGCAAAATCTCAGCTGGCATTCCTCGGAATCAGATTTACGAGATTCCAAAAAAGAATTTGAATTATTCTACAATTTATCATTATTTACGTAAAAAAATTCAAAAAATGCTTCAGAGTCATGAGGTGATTATGAATGTCTCTTTTGGATCACGCTTTTTCACTATTGCCCTTACTCAACTCGCATTTGAATTCAATTTAAAAATCTTCTATCTAGATTCCCAAGAAAATATCGTTTGGATTAAAGACTAATTATATTTTAAATTCTATTAAATCAGTTTTTTGATCAAAATTCTAATTCGATTAGGAAGGTTATAATTTCCTCTGTCAATAAATTCTTCTCGTTTTTCATAAAATATTCCAAATTTTCCCAATTTTTCCACCCCTTCTCATAATTATCATCTATATGAGATAGAATTACGAAGTCTTATTAAACAACGGTAAATATAATATGATCAAGTTAGTTATCAGACTAAAATGTTAAATTAGCTAGCTAAAAAGTCTATAATTGAATAAAAAATTGAATATTAAGTAAATGGTGATTTCATGGAAGAGGAAGTTTTAGGAAAACCGGTCGTTGTAGATAATGGTACAGGTATCACCAAAAATGGATACGCTGGCGAGGATCAACCACGCTCTGTTTTCCCGACATTAATCGGATATCCAAAATACACTAGTATTATGACAGACGTTGAGCATTATACCCGTGAATATTACATTGGAGAAGAAGCTCTCCAACTCCGTGGTGTCTTACGGCTTTCCTACCCCGTAGGGCACGGGATCGTTGAAGACTGGGGTGCAATGGAAAAAATCTGGCCTTACACTTTCTATACCGATTTACGGCTTGATCCCGGAGAACATCCTGTGTTACTCACAGAACCTCCGTTGAATCCACGGCCGAATCGTGAGAAAATGTGCGAGATTATGTTCGAAACTTTTAATGTACCTGCACTCTATATAGCTATGCAGGCAGTTCTCTCACTTTATGCATCCGGACGTACTACTGGATTAGTATGCGACTCCGGTACTGGTGTTACTCACGTCGTTCCGATCTATGAAGGGTTTGCTTTAACTCATGCAATCTCTCGTTTAGATCTGGCAGGGCGTGATATCACAGAGTATCTTATGCGGCTCCTTCGCCAACGTGGCTATGCACTAACAACCTCTGCAGAGAAAGAAATTGTCAGGGATATTAAAGAGAAACTCTGTTATGTTGCTCTTGATCCCGAAAAAGAATTGAAATTACCCCAAAAAGTATCCGGTATGGAAAAATCCTATATGTTACCTGATGGAGAAACTCTAACAGTCGGTGTCGAGCGGTTCCTTGCTCCTGAAGTCTTCTTTAATCCAGGCGCAGTCGGTAAAGAAACAAGCCCAATGGACGAAGTCATCGTTGAGGCAGTATCGAAATGTGATATTGACTTGCGACGTGATTTATACGCAAACATCGTCCTCTCAGGCGGTTCAACTATGTTCCCTGGATTGAAGGAACGGCTAACAAAGGAAATCGCAGAAATGATCCCTGAGAATGTTGAAGTTAAAATTATTGCGCCCCCAGAACGTATGTATTCGGTTTGGATTGGCGGTAGCATTCTCTCCTCGTTGAAAACATTCCAAAAAATGTGGGTCACTCGAAAAGAATATAAGGACATTGGCCCGACCGTTGTACACCGCTGCTTTTAAAAACTCTCCCCCTTTTTTTACTCAAATCTTCTATACTTTTTTTTATTATTTCTCTCCTAACAGAATTTGCTCTGTTTTTCGACTAAAGGTAATTTTGGGTCATAATTTCTGAGATACTTATTTACAAATTTTGTATTTTTTTGGACCGAATTTCTTCAGTTAGATGTGAATTACGTCATACAACAGTAGAAGAAGGTCAATTTTGAACCCAAATAAGTTTTTTTATTACCTTGATCGAAGAATAAATGGAATTGAATTATTAAATGCGTTTTACTTGATGTAGAAATAAAAAAAAAGAGAGGTTAGAAAGCAGTTTACACTGCTAATTTGACATCTGCTTTGGTGATTGTCTTACGTTTAGCATGTTTTGCTAAAGCAAGTGCTTTCTTGGTGATTTCAATAGCTGTATCATTTAACCAATCTTGAAGTGATAGCACTGCATTTAATGCTACAATAGTCGCATTGCCTTCATTTTTCATCAATCTTCGCAAAGCAGTTTTCGTGATTACTCTATTGCCTTTTGCCATTTTTCTCCCTCAGAAAAGGATTTTTTTTGCGAACGTATGGTAGATTTGTAATGAAATCTACTGTTAGATCTTACGAAAAAGCGAATATAAAAAGGTAATGGTTTTTTGTCTAAAGAATTTGAATGATCGATTGTTCTCACTTCGGAATTGGGATCTTTATTCTCATTACTTAATTTTTTTGCATGTGAAATGTAGGTATCTCTCTTGAATGGATTTAGGTTTTCGAAATTTTTCACTTTTAATTAATTTTTCAAAAAAAATGCATTCACAAGAAATTGAACCAAATCAAGCCCATTTCGAACCTAATTTTATTTTTTTAATAAAAATTAGAACGCCTATTTTATGGTTTTAAACCTAAAATTTTCTCTCCATATTCATCAGCAGTATAAAGCATTTGACGCGCCAAGTACGGCTGGCAACCCGCCATGAGTGAATTGTCTGAACCTACAAAATAACCATTCAGCCGATTTCCTCCACCCCTATAAACTTTATCCAGAATATTCTTCGTTAATTGTGCCACAGACTTTCGGGTTCCAGTTTGTAGTTCAATTGTATTAATTCCATTACAAAGACAGATTTTATCACCGAAAACGCGTTTGATTTCTTCAATATCATTTGCCCACATTTCTATTGGATGTAATGCGTCAATTCCTGTATTTAATAGAACGTTCATAAATTCCCAAGTATCCTCGAAAGTTTCCCTATTTTCAACCTTAAATTTTCCATCTGTATGCAAGAGAACCTTCATTCCAACTCGGTGAGCCGTATCGACGATTTCTTTGATGTGTACTGCTATGAAGTCGCGATAGATCTTAGGAGGCAGCATACTCCCATGGATCATGGCGCAATCATCCCCAATTACGAAAACTTTCATTTCTACCTCAGCAAGACATTTAACCATATTACATAACATCTTTGTTTTCACTTTTAGAAGATCAAAGTATGATCCCTTACACCCATTTCGATGTTCTTGAAAGACCCGACGATAAAAACCTTGCATGTTGTCATTTCCGAAAGTGCTAAGCCAGGTTTCAAAGGGACCTGGATGAAGAATGGCTGGAACAAGTTGATCCTTTATTTTTTTCCTTCTATATCGTGAATTCATCATTTGTGATACCATATTCGCATACCTTTCAAGTTGTACCCCTTCATAATACTCCTTTGCATTTTCTATGCTTTTTTCAATGTCTCTCTCCCATACCCCCTTCATCACCGCTTCCAAATCATCAGCTTTAATGTCCATTAAACTCCCTTCCTTGCTAGCAGGGTAGTAATTGCCATCGGACCCTTGAAGAAAACCTGCCTCTGAATCCGGTATAGTCAACGCTGGAAAGGTCCATAAATCATATCCCAATCTGATAGGCAGTTGGGCATAAAGAACCGCAAGTTGAACTGCATCTCTATCCGCTCTCTCTGGACTGCGTTGAGCTACATTTAATAAGTTAAGATTGTCTTTAATAAATCCCTCAACCAGAGGTGCCTTCCTGATGAGCCGACCAAATAGAGTATGCTTTTCAGATGGATCTATTTTGTTCATTTTCCATTTTTCTTTCACCGTATTGACCAATCCTTCTAAAATTTTCCACTTTCTGTTTAATCTACGGATTTTTCGAGGTAAAACTTCCCAATTAGTTATTATCTTAACAACTGGAAGTATCGAGGAGAATAACTCCATTTTTGGTATTCTATCAATCGGATCTCCTAATTCCATGGCATTTAAAACGCGCTCTTCAGATGAAACCATCATACTCTACTCCAATCTAAGTAATTTATAGTAATTTGCAAGTAGACTCCTAAATACTGCAACCTTTTTATATGTTAAAGAGAAATAAAAAAATTCCAAGGATTATTCGACTTTGGCTTTAATTACCTGTTCACAGCCTCTTTTTTGGAATTCAGCTGTAGTTTGTGCATTTGCCACTTCCAAAAGGCGATTAAACAGTGGGACACACAGTTTTTTACAGTAGCCCTCTGCACCTAGAACATCCTTCATTTGATTATTCCTGATTCCAAGTTTCCAAGCTCGCTTTGCAGTACATTTTTGAATGACAAGCTCGACGCTTTCAGGATAGAATTCTAGCTTTTTAAGACAGCTGAGCTTCACCATATGTTGCATATTAATCCAGAAACTCGTAATTATCTTGCTCAACAGCGTTTTTTTGGAAACCTTTCCAAGAAAGTCTGCGCCGAGTTTTGTCAACCCCCCCATATTTTTATCATACATGTCATCCACGAATTCTGCCAAGGCTTTATCCACCGCCTCTGATCCCATTCCTCGGTTTATGATTTTAAGGTAGCGAATTTTACCTTCAAATAATTCCTCGAGCGCGGAAATAGCTCTTCTTTTTTCATCCCACACATTGAGTTTTTTCTGGACTTCCCAGTTTACTTCATCATCCTTTGCGGTCATATGCATTCCACATTTCGTTTATAAAAAAAATATTCGTTATTCAATTTATAAATCAATTAGGATACCTTTTGGTCCCACATTCCAACAAATAGTAGTATTCAATTTAACAGATTTTTGGGCTTGCTCATGAATATGTCCAAACAAACAAACCGAGGGATTATATTTTTCAATCAGCATTCTTAGTGGTTTGGATCCGACAGGTTTTCCATCAATTGCAAAATCACAGCACTCAAATGGTGGTACATGGGATATTAAAATCAATTTTTTGAACTCTAATTTTGACAATAGAGCATCTAGTTTATTTATATTCCACTCTACATCGAGTTCATCTCCTCCAATTCCTGAAATGGTGAAGATATTGTCCAATCGCTGGAATTTTAAATGGAGGTTTATTCCTGGGCCTAATTTAAAATCAGGATTTAATAAATCATCATTACCCCAGATATAGTACAAGGATGGAACTTTAAGCCGTCTCAGACGCGCTCTCAACAGAGGAATTGAAATTTGGTTTCTGAAATCTCCACAAAACACGAGGATATCCGGTTGGGTTTCTAAAATTTTCTTTCGTACATCTAGGAAATGATTTGTCAAACCGAATAATCCATGAAAATCAGAAAACGCAAGGAGTTTCATTAACTCCCTCTATTATTTTGGTCTTGCTGACAAATCAAGAGTAATTAGATTGTCTTTTATCTCACGATCCTCAATCGAAACGCGAATTCCTTGCCCAATTACCTCTGAGAGAACAATCCCAAACAAAACACATGGCTCAAGAAGGGCAATTAAAGCTGCCGAATTAATGGTTTTATTTTCAATATTATACTTCTTTATAATTACATCCAGGCATTGGAGTTCAATTTCAGAGAGTTCATATCGTATCGTTAAAAGAACATCGACTTGGCTGCCCCCCTGTCCAAAATCGAACTTAATTCGCCTTTTCGGGAAAGTAAAAACGTCCGTATACCACTTTTTCATAAAATTATTTCCATTCTTAATGAAAAAGCTCGACAAATTGATTCCCACGGCGTCTTTTATAAACTCCTCCCACATCAACTTAATTTCTTCCACAAATCTAGGGTATGACACGCGTTTACTTTCTAAATTCGATTTTAAATAGGAGTGAAACTTCTCATCCCCCCTATCAAACTGCGTGTGTTTCCCTACCATGTCAAAAAATTTGCAGACTTTCTTCGTCATTGAAATTCAACTAATCTTATATGTAATAGATAAAAAAGTTTGTTTAATTCTCTTAATAACGTCTATAATATGGTAATATTCAAACCAAATTCTTTATTAAAAACTAAGGAAGAGGTCATATCATGAGAAAAATTTCGAATTGGATCTGGTTCTTCGTATTTATAGGAATCTTTTTTACTATACCAATTTATGGGACCCTTCTTCATGAAGTGGGACATTATCTAATGGCAGTTATTTATAACCAGCCTGCGGGAATTGCCTATGCCTACACTTATACTATTGATCCTTATATACTCACTAATGATCAATATTTTTGGTTCATAGTGGGAGGACCTGTTTCCACTTGGGTAACTGCAGGTTTAGGTCTGACTGTTATTCTCGGGAAATATCGTTCAATGCATTCTGAATCTGATAAAACGGTAGGTTATGGGCAAATACTTGCAACCATTGCAGCTGCTTTTAGCCTACGCTTTGTCTTCAATGCAGGGGGTTACTTATTTTCAACATTATGGACCTCGCCATGGGATAGTAACATGGATGAAGTAAAAATAGCAACATCTCTAGGGATTCACCCTTATATTATTGTGTACGGAAGTGCCATTATCGCTGTTTCTATAGTTCTTATCACACTTTACTATATACCCCGTCATCAAAGATATATTGTTCTCCTCGCTGGTATTATCGGTGGCGCAATCGGCTATATCTTTTGGTATTATTTAGCTGGACCTTTACTCTTACCCCTACCACCATAAAATCTTATAATTCAGTTTCAGTAAACGATAATCCTCTCATTTTTTCATTTATTTCCCAGATTTTCTCTTCGAGCACCTGTAATTCTGCATTTTGAGCCTCTAGAGATTGATTTTCAGATTGAAGCAGTTGAATTTCATGTTCTTGATAAGCAACTTGTTCCCTTAAGGATGCCGCCTCACTCTCAAAATCCAGCATCTTGTGTTGAAATGATTGAATAACCTGTACTTGAGTGGCTTCAAATCGGGTTTGCATTTCAGATATTTTTAAGTTCAGCTCAGCTAGCTCTTTCTCAAGTTCTGCACGTAAATGAGCTATCCCAAGTTGTCTCTCTATATCTCTATCTTCTAACTCTTGTAATTTGATTTCCTTTTGCTTAATACTATCATTTATTTCAAGGAGCTTGGAGTCTTTTTCTTTTATTTGATCTTGAAGACTACTAATCTTTGAATCTGAATTTTCTTTATAATTTGTCAGTTGAGAGGTTTGTTGGTTTATTTTCCCCTTCAGATCGGTATTAGCCTTGTTCACTTTAGACCAGTGTATATACCAAGATGTAATGAAATCATTGATAATTGGATGGAGTATCTCCCAATATTCTAAAATCACCGCTTCGATCTCTCTATGTTTGGGTCTTACTTGTTCAAAATCATATAAAGGCGGTAATTCGCTATCTAACCTACGCTGGTACTCTGCCAATTCCTCAATTGTCCATAGAGATTCTACCATCCTACGATTCCTCCCCTTTTAATAAATTAGGTGATATTGATTTGATGATTGAATTGATAAAAGTCAATCTATTCTGAAAATTTTTTAGTATTTGATTTCTCTTCTTTAAATTATTATTTTCTTCCTCTAAATTTCTTAAAGTCTCCTTGTTTTTCTCAAAAGTCTCACTTAGAACTAATTTTTCTTCATCTAATTCGATGGTTCTCGTTTTAAATTGATTTCCTATTTTAATCTGACTTGCCTCAAATTTTTCTTGTTGTTTAATCATTCTCTCATTCATACTTTTTACTCGCTGCTCCATTCGAGATTTTAATTGGTCTTCTCCCACCGTCTTATTTTCTATTGCATGAGTGAGTTCTTCAATTAACTCCACTTTTTGATTCAACACATTTTCTACATTCATTAATTTAGACTGTACAGTTTGATCTTCCTTATTCAAGGCGTCTAATTTCAGCGTGACCTTCTGTTTAGTTGAATTCATTTCATTATTTACCGTACTGAATTCAGATTGAAGCTGCTGTTTTTGCTCTTTGGCAGTATGATATTCAATGAACCAGGAATAGATAAAATCCTGACATATTAAATGAAGACTTTCCCAGTTTGGGCGAATTAATGAATCCAAAGCTTGGTGTGTCTTTTCAAATGAATTGATTTCATAATCTGGGGGAACCTGACTCTCTATAACTTTGCCTAGATAACCTTCAAGCTCTTGAATTTGCCAAATTGTCTTTTTCTTACGAAATAGCGGCAATTTTCCTCAGCTCCCATCAACTTTTGATTTCCTCGTAAAACCTTCCTCTTTTTCGGCGCTTCCTAATATAATCTGAAATATATCCAACCAACTCTTTCAATGCAATTCGTCCCATTTTTAGATAATTATGTTTTCCTTTTAGATATGCCTCCTGCTCAATGGACCTTACAATAGTTCTACCAAAAATCGCCCCTAAATGATTCAAAATACGACGGTGAAATTGAGTTCCAAAGATATGTTCGTCCATTTTCTCAGATTGATCCAACATATGATTGATGCATAGTAAAAACAATTCTTGGACTTTAGGCGACATCACAGTCCAATCAGTGTAGAAATTAGCACGCTGTTGGGATCTGAGAGCTCCTAGGGGCATAAATGTTAGGGGCCAACACATACCTGGGTAGCGATTAAGTTTTTTTACCATATCAATGGTAGCTTGGATATCATCTTCAGTATCATCCAGCCCAACCAGTAAAGTGCCGGCGGGGTAGATATAATTTTTGCACAATAATTTCCAACCATCAAGAACAAGGTCTGGCCATTGATCTGCTTCAAATGGTGACCCTTTGAATGGCATGTATTTAGCAACCAGGCGGATTGAGCCAGTTTCTACACCAACTTGAACGGATGAATAATGTTGTCTTGAGAGATCTAATTCATCTCGTAAAGCCTCAATTTGTTCTGGAGCCGCAAGTGCACTTGCGAGGCAAGCATGAGATAAACCAACAGTCTTTACACCAGGAATTGATTTTACCTTTTTAACTAAATTAACCAATCCCCAATTTGGAATCCAATTATGTTGTTCCGTCCCGTATCTGAAGACATCTTCGCTCATTAAAGTAATATGTCTGCTAATCTTGAGATTAACTTTAATCTCCTTTTTTATACTTTCAAATGGAATCCATCGAAACTGTCTAACCGAAGGATCACAGAACTTACAATGTCGGTCACATCCACGCGAAATCTCAACAATTCCCCAACTCACAGGATTAATTATAGTTGGAATTTTAGTATCTTTTGGAATATTCTTAGATCTGACTAGTTTTGGCAGTTTTTCTCCCCTTAAAGCTTTGCGAATTAATTCAGGACCTTCAATTTCCGCATCTCCAACAAAAACACAATCAATTCCAAGCTTGTCAATTTCTTGTGGTAACAATTCGAATTGATTCGCCCCCGAACCTCCTACAATTATTGGTTTCTCATATTCTTTTAACTCTTCAATTAATTCTTTAAATCTAATTAATGATAGGGGCGGTTTGAATTGCTCTGGGTTCCCTGTCAAATTATATTCCTTATTTCCAAATAATCCCATAGACGTGACCGAAACGGGCCCTAATGCTAGCGGATCCATGGCAGAAACGCAAAATACCTTGGGATCTTCAGCTTTATCTAATTCATATGGAGAATACACCTTACAATCTATTCCCGCATTCATTAATATAGCTTCAAACTTCCGTATTCCATAAAATGATTCCCTTACTATGCCATTTTTCGTTGCCACTTTTGAAAACATTATCCTCTCTAAAGCAATTTGACCAATCTTGGGAATCTGTTCCCAAGGTGCGCCCGGAAAAAAACTTGGCAAGAAAAATCCGATATCTGGTTTTGGGAAAGCTGCTTTATCCGCGGTTAAGACCACATTTGTCAAAATAACCATCCTTCTATAATCATTATCCTCAGCTTCACGTATTTTAATGAAACTCCGATTAAAAATAAAAGAATTTTGTTTTTTCTAAAAAGCTCCTATGGTTCTTCATGGTTTGCATGATCTATCTTGAAATCAAAAATAAAACTTGTTCTGACGATTTTTGAGTGTTCTTCGACAAAAGATCTAATCGATATTGCTATTTATTTCAGTATGAGTTGGTTTTTAATTTTCTCCATATCGTTTATTGCTGTTAGACAATCCAGCGCGACGTTTAGATAGTCAGCATTTTTAGTTTCCTCATATTTCTTTCGAACTAAATCATGGACTTCAATAATGCTACTTTGAAAATCAGCTACTTCACGGAAAGTAAAACCATTATATGTTGATTTTAAACTAGTCTTCCCTTGACTCTCCCGTTGTAATTTTCTATGCAAAACTTCCATTTTACCACTTTCATTTATTCTGTTTGAATTAGTTCGGTCATCACCATATGAAGCCCTGCAATATGCTAGTATTATGCCCTACCCGGTAATTGCTAGGACCGAGTTGGAGCGGATTTTGTTTTCACTGATTTTTATGTTTTCTAGGTTTTTTATCCACAAACATAAAAAGTAGGATTAGTCGACATTGGTCTAGTAGAGAGTGATTGAAAAAAATGAGTAAGTCGAAGAGTTCGAAGAGTACAAATCTAGATCCTAAGATGAGTTTTGATCCAACCGATGAACATAAATTGTGTCCTGAATGCGGGAGTGCAGAAATTATTAGGGATTGGGAACGCGCGGAATTAGTATGCAGTGCGTGTGGATTAGTATTGATGGAGTCCATCATTGATGGAAGCCATAGCGACAGACGTGCATATACTGCTGAGGAGCGGAAAGCAAGGGAACACCGAGGCGCTCCATTGTCTCCAATGCTATCAAACTATGGGTTGACAACAAAAATTGATGGTAAAAAATGCAATGGGAAATTGAAACGTATTAAACAGTGGAATGAGCGGTTAACATGGGGCCAGCGTAATCTATTAATTGCAACTAATGAAATTCGACGAATTGGAGCTCTACTTGCCA
>JAEOSY010000421.1 GCA_016840125.1 Candidatus Helarchaeota archaeon
CACCAAGGTTACTATGTGGTTTAAGCTCTCGTAATAATGTGTGTACGATTTCGGATAAAGCTATAAAAATAGTCAAAGGAAATTTTAAATACGTAACGAGTCTGTGGATTCCCAGTAGTGAGGATGAGGAATGAATCACGGATTCTTCTCACCGTCTGAGTTATTGCCAAAGACAAAGGGTCTTGCGAATTCCACCCAGTGCGGGAAGTGCGGTCTGTATAATGAATGTCAAACCCCCAAAATGCCCTATCACGGGAAAGGCCAAAAGAAAATACTGGTTATAGGCGAAGCCCCCGGCAAACAGGAAGATGAGAAAGGGGAGCAATTTATTGGGAAAGCGGGAAAACGACTACAATATGAACTGAAACGGTGTGGGATAAATTTAGAGCGGGATTGCTGGAAGACCAACGCCATACGATGCAGACCCCCCGGCAACAAATCCGATGAAAAGATGATGGAATATTGTCGTCCATCCTTATACAAAGAAATACGAACTCTTAAACCCAATCATATTATGTTGTTTGGTAAGATGGCTGCTCAGTCAGTCTTGGGACATCTGTGGGGGAAAGCTGCATTGTCCTGCTGGCTCGACTGGACCGTGCCTTGTCGCGATCCAAATAGCTGGATTAGTGTACATTACCATCCGTCCTATCTTGAACGACAAAATGATGATCTATTGAACCTTCTATTTCGTAAAGGATTGAAGAAAGCTCTACGTAAACTAAACAAACCTTGGAAGAAGCCCAGAAACTTAGAAGACAACATATCCATACTCTATCGGGAAGATGAAGCCCTGTCATGGTTAGATCATTTTATACACAGAAAGAATATGTGTGCATTCGACTACGAGACAAATTGTACGAAACCGGAATATTCTGGGGCTAAAATAGTGAGTTGCTCTGTCTCGGATGGGATTATCACCGCAGCTTTTCCTTGGACACACAACATACAGGAAAAAGTGAGTTCGCTTCTGAAGAGTAACATTCCTAAAATTGCTTCTAATATGAAATTTGAGGAACGGTGGACAAGGTATTTCTTAGGACACCGAGTAAGACACTGGGATTGGGACACGATGTTGTCTGCCCACGTCTTGAATCAGAACCCCGGTATTACGGGATTGAAATTCCAAGCGTTTGTTGCGTTGGGGGTGCTACCATATAACAATCATATAGAACCCCTACTAAAAGCAAGAAGCAGAACCGATCATCTGAATCGCATAGACGAAATATCACTAAAGGATTTGCTATTGTATAACGGAATGGATTCCCTATTAGAGTATATGTTGGCGACACGACAAAAACGAAAGACGGACGATGGAAGTAGATTAACTGGGTGAACAAAAATGGACATCGAACAATTAAAAAAAGATTGTATAATAACCCGAAAAGCGTTTCTTGAAGTAAGGGATAAAAGTAAAACACCCGCGTTGAGTACAAGACCTGTTACTTACAATACGCTTTTATCTTGGTGCGACAAAATTCTTTTTGTTATAGAGGAAGTGGAAGAACGGGACCAAACAATCAGGGAGAAAGAAGGCATCATTGAATTTAAGTCTGGACAAATTGAGGACTTGAGAACGAGAGTGTCTGTGTTGGAACAAAAACTCGTTGAGATAGGGAAACCATTACCGTAATGAAAAGACACAGACTTAAAAATCGGGGAACCAAAACCTCTGCTCAGGGGTTGTCACCACTAACTGCTATAACTTGTAAGCATTGTGGAATTACTTGGCTCTTCGGGAATGTTTATACAAGCAAAGAAAATCGAAGGAAGCAGGCATATACTCTAAGGAGATTTAGAAAATTAAACGATTGTGATATACACATGGCAGAGCAGATGGTCAAGAGGCTGACAAAATGAAAGTACACAAATGAAAGTCAAACCCACAACATTGGATGCTTATAATCTTCTCCACGAAGGCTCACTGGTTATGGCCGAGATGGAAGCCAACGGTATTCGTGTGGATGTTCGGTACGTTAAACACACACAGGAGAGAATACAAAGACGAATTGATTTCCTAACAAATAAATTGAAGAAAGACAAAATATATAAACTATGGAAGAAAACATATGGGGATAGAACCAAAATAGGAAGCCGAACTCAACTGGCTGACGTGTTGTTTAACAAGATGGGAATTCCCAATAAAAGCATGACAGCTACCCGACATGCTGCTGATGTCGATGTGCTTGAAGACGTTGATCTTCCCTTTACACGAACGTACATAGAATGTGAAAAATTAAAGAAAGCCAAGAACACTTACCTTGCAAATATTCTCAGGGAAACAGTCGATGGATTTCTTCACCCTAATTTTAACCTGCACACTGTACAAACATATAGGGGATCGAGTTCCGAACCTAACTTCCAAAATATACCCATGCGTGACCCTCTAATTAAGAAGCTGATCCGTCGATCCTTTATTCCACGAAAAGGCAGACGGATTGTTGACTTGGACTTTAAGGGGAGTGAAGTCAGTGGAGCGTCGTGGTATCATAAAGACCCAATGATGTTGGAATATATTAATAACCCGAAAAAGGATATGCACCGGGATATGGCCCAACAGATTTACATGCTGCCACGACGGGAAATAACAAAAGAAATACGATATTGTGGAAAGAATATGTTTGTGTTTCCTCAGTTCTACGGGGATTGGTGGTTATCCTGCTCACAGGCTTTGTGGCGAGCGATAGAAAAACTACATCTGAAAACGGTTTCAGGCATCCCCTTAAAGCAATGGTTGAGGAAAAAGGGGATTAAATCACTTGGGAATAGTGATCCGCAGAATATAAAGAAGGGCACATTTGAAGCCCACGTTAAAGCAGTAGAAAAAGATTTCTGGTACAACCGATTCGCAGTTTATCAGGAATGGAAAGAAGACTGGTGGGAAACGTATAGGGAACGGGGATGGTTCAAAATGCTCTCAGGGTTTAGGGTGTCAGGTTACTTGTCCCGTAACCAAGTCTTGAACTGGCCGGTACAAGGGGTGAGCTTTCACGGATTGCTCTGGTCCCTCATTCGGATGAACAAAACCCTGAAAAAAGAGAAGTTTGAATCCCTGCTGATTGGACAAATACACGATGATGCAGTTGGAGATATACCTGACACTGAACTGGACGATTACATTGAAATGGCAATGGACGTAATCACGAAACAATTACCAAAACACTGGCCGTTCATTATTACACCCATGGTTGTAGAGATCGAGGCTACACCGATAGATGGCAACTGGTACGAAAAGAAGGAGTATAAATAATGGATATGAGAATAGATTATTCGGACAGTGATAAAATCAGATTGACCTTATTTGATTTGGTGAAGTTGTTGCTTGGTCGTACTTTGAAAGTACCGGGAATAGAAATGAGGTTTTTGCTTTGGCCGAAGAGACATGAAGAAACATAAATGGAAAACGAGTCCACATTACCCATATTATAAATGTAAAAATTGTGGCTTTCGTAAAATCGGTCCCCGCCATACGGCCTGTTACAATTGTGATAAAATATTATCAACACAAATGGCAGATCGGTTGTTAGGAAAACCCTTACCACCACCAATCAGGAGTGTAACAAGATGACGAAAACCAAGGAACTCTACAGGAAATACAGACCAAAGGCTTTTAACAAGGTGTTGGGACAGGAACGAACTATAGAAATCCTTTCGCAGAAATTCCGAACCGACAGCCTTCCACACACCATACTTTTACACGGCCCATTTGGTACGGGGAAGACCACGCTGGCAAGACTCATAACCAAATACCTAAAATGTGGTAAATACGACTATGAGGAGTTGAATACCGCAGACTACAGGGGCATTGACAGCATCCGAGCTATACGTAACAGGGTTAATGCCGCCCCGGTAGATGGGGATGTCAGAGTATGGTTGTTGGATGAGTGTCATATGACGACAAGGGATGCACAAAACGCATTGCTCAAACTACTGGAAGACCCACCCGACCACGTTTATTTTATTCTGGCAACGACAGAACCGGACAAGTTATTGTCTGGAATACGCCAACGCTGTTTGAAGTTGAAATTGAACCCCATAAAGGATGAACAATTAGAGAAAATTGTTTCTTCAGTGTGTGATTCCGAAGACATAAAAATACACAAAAAGGTGTTGGAAAAATTGGTGGAGCACGCTGGAGGATCGGGGCGGGAAGCTCTACAGATATTGGATCAGATACGACAATTCGACAGTCCAAAGGAACAACTGAGAGCAATAGAAAAAACATCGGTTAATACACAAGCTATTCTCATCGCTCGAAAACTGCTCGATACCCGAACTAAATGGTCAGACATTACACCCATTTTAAAAGAACTCGAAGGCGAGGACGTAGAAGGACTGAGATATTTGGTGTTGAACTACGGTATGAGGGTATTGTTGAATAAAGACAATGCCAGAGCATTTAGAATGATGGATGCCTTCCGTGACAATTTCTATGATAGTAAATTTGCTGGTTTCGTAGCATCTTGTTATGAAGTAATTCAAGGATAAAGAAAGTTCTTTTCGCATAAAATTTTTCAGAATTTCCGTTTCTACTTTTTTGGAACGAGTATAATAGATATAGTAAAACGATAACTTTAAAAAAGAAAGGGCTGAAAAACGGTGGGGGTCTTATTTAAGAAAGATTGTAAAAATATGAATAGACAGACACAAGAAGAATTTGATAACATTATAGAGATAGACCGCTATTGTTTAGACGACGAGGCAGAGAATCAGCCGAGACTTGTCTGGCGATATGTCAAACTCAGGGCCAAGGCTCAACTCAGATTAGACGAGGCTAAGGCCAACGTAAAGGTCGTCGAGGCGGATGTGGACGCAGACGTTCGGGATGATCCCGGTAAGTATGGGCTGAGTGTGGACAAGAAGCCCACCGAAGCCGCCATTAAAAAGGCTATTCTCCGAAGCGATCAGATGCGTGAAGCCAATAAAAGACTGAATATGACTCAGTACAAAGTAAATCTATTGGAAGGGGCAACAACGACATTAGACCACAGGAGAACTTCGCTAACCATTTTGAATAAACAGGACGAAAGGGGGTACTACAGTAAACCATTAGAATCCAGTAAAAAAGTGAGTAAAACCCAGAGCAGAGCATTGAAAAGAAATGGTCAATCCAGTTGAATTTATAGTATTGTTTGTGTGTCTAATTACAATAGTCCCGTATATTATATACCAATGCACAAAGGCTATCGTAATGGGGTATTATGCAGGAAAACGATATAGTGAACGAAGATACAGTAAAGAAAGGGAGTAACCTATGGCTACAAGAAGAACTAAACGCCAAAAAAGAGAAAAACGAAGCGTGGCATCAGCAACGGCGAGGCACCGCGAAAAGTCGAACCAAAACTACTCAGATATGTTCCAACTACCAGAAGGAATAGAGTTATTCAATGTCCAATCCACAGGTAGTTTGAGGCTGGATGTTGTCCCCTATACTGTGGGAGAGGGAAACCCAGAGGCAGATAAAGGTGAATTTTATTGGCAACGTTTGTTCTGGATTCATCGAGGAATAGGCGTAAATGATTCTTGGGTGATTTGTCCTGCACGGACCGCAGGAAAGAAATGTCCCATCTGTGAATATATTTCCCGTTTGAGAAACGATCCCGATGTCGAAGAGGACGAATACCGACCTCTGGATACAAGCAAAAGAATGTTGGTAAACGTCCGCGATTTGAAGAAGGAACCGGATAAGGTCAAAGTATGGCACGTTTCGTATGCCTACTTTGGTAAAGCCCTTGACGATGCTTTGAATGACGCCTATGAAGATCACAATGATAACATGGACAACTTCTGCGATCCCGAAGACGGTTATTACCTTAAATGTGTAGCTGAAAAGGGGTGGCAGGGTAAGGGATATAGCGTGGAAAGAGTTGGATTCAAAGCCAGAGAGGAAGACGTGGATGATGAAATATTAGACCAAGCTGTTTGTCTGGATGATGTTCTCGTTATAAAGTCCTACGATGAGCTAAAAGACCTACTCTATGCAGGGGAATCGGACGAAGAAGATGAGGAAGAAGAAAAAACGACAACAAAGAAAACAAAGAAAACAAAAAAGAAAACGACGAAAAGAAAGGAAGAGGATGAATTAGATGAGGAGTTCGATGAGGAGTTCGATGAGGACCAACACATACCGGACGATGACGACGATGATGATTCCCCTGACGATGATGATGACGATGATTTCGATGACGATGACGATGATTTCGATGACGATGACGACGATGATGATTCCCCTGACGATGATGATGACGATGATTTCGATGATGATGACGATGATTTCGATGATGACGATGAAGATAAGGAAGAAGTAAAGCCAAAAACAAGAAAGAAGAAAACGACGAAGAAGAAAACGACGAAGAAGAAAACGACAAGGCGTAGTCGTAAATAAGCAACAACCTCCTCCGACGGGGTGGGGCTGTTCGTTCTTCGCCCCATCCCGTTTTTATTAATATGAACACGAAAGATATAAAAAAGAAAATGACCGTGAAGAAAAAAACAAAGACGTTATCATCGAAAGATTTCCTTTCCACTGGAAGCACGATGTTAAATCTGTCTTGTACCGATTATCCTGATAGGGGGTTTGCAAAGGGTCATTATTATCTGATTGTCGGAACAAGCAGAAGTGGAAAAACATGGTTGTCTTTATCTTGTCTTGCCGAGGCCGCTAAAAATCCAAATTTCAATGCTTATAGGTTTATATACAATAATGTAGAACGTGGGGCATTGATGAATATTAAACGCTTCTTTGGTGCAGAAGTCGAGAGGCGTTTGGTTACAACCCATTCTTACCGGATTGAGGATTTCTACGATCATATAGACAAAATAAGTAACCGGCCATTCCCCTTCATCTATATACTCGATTCGATGGATGCTCTAACAAGCGAGCAGGAAATCAAAACATTCAAAAAACAGAAGATAGGAAGGAAAGAAGAAAAGGACACAGCGGGTAGTTATGGTGACGGAAAAGCCAAAGTGAATTCACAGAACCTACGCAGGTTGATGGGGCCACTGAGTAAAACTGGCAGTATCCTTATCATTATAAACCAGACGAGGGACAAACTTACAGGGTTTGGGGGAAAGACACGCAGCGGCGGGAACGCTTTGCAGTTCTACGCTACTCTTGAGTTATGGAGTGATATTAAAAATAGCATTTATAAAAACTATAAAGGAAAGAAACGGTTTCAGGGATCGCTCTGCACCCTGAGAATCCGTAAGAACAGAGTTACGGGGAAAGATCGCACTATAGAGGTTCCTATCTATAACACTTATGGAATGGATGATATAGATTCCTGCGTCAATTATTTAGTCTCGGAGAAGCATTGGGTTGCTAACAAAGGGAGGATTGCAGCCCCTGAGTTTGAGTATAAAGGAAGGGTAAGTGGCTTAATAGAACACATAGCCAACAATAACATGGAAAAAGACCTGAGCATGATTGTGGGTGATGTATGGAGAGAGATAGAGGAAGCGGTGAGTATAAAACGAAAACCAAGGTACACCTAATGTCCAGAAAACAAATTGAAAGATTATGGGATGACTGTTTTAACATCCTTTGTGGTATAGTTGATAATGCTGTGAGCAAACAATACTTAAAACCCATTCTTCAATTAGTTAATAAGTTGAGTGATATATGTCAAAACGAGGATCAATTACTCAGTGACACAAAAGCTACTCTGTATTGGATGATTACACAGCTTGAGTGGAAGCACAGAGAACAAAAGGGAGAACCGGAATATACACAAATAGAACTGAGTCCAGAAATGAAGAAGGCCAGAGAATTATTAGAGAAGTTATAATGTTCTTTGTGAAGGAAAGAAAAGTGTCCGTTAAAATCTTACCCCAAGCGAAAGCTATTCGATCCAGACGGATCGAACTTAAAATGAGTCTTCGGCAATTCGCAAGGTATGTCAAGGTGAGTGCAACATATATATTGAGAATAGAGAATGGGAACATCCGAACTGTAAGCAGAGAATTGGCAATGAGGATGAATAAGGTACTGAAAAATGGGCGACCTACAAGAAGAAACGGGAAGAAACGTAACGAAAGAAGAGAGAGCGATTGATAAATTTGCTATAGAAGAGCTTGTCTTGCACATCGACAGCTTTGGGCGTAATCTCAACAGTTGGGAAGTTGATTTTATTTCTTCCCTGATAGATGATCCACCTGAAACGTACACAGAAAAACAAAAACTGGTCATAAACAGAATATATGATATGAAGTGCTGAAATGAGTAAACGATACCTCATCTTAGATTGCAATTATTTAATTCACCGTGCAAGATATGCTTTCACCGATTTGTCCTATGCGGGTTCGGCCACAGGTGCCACATACGGGTTTCTAAAAACATTATTGGTGTTAATAGAGCGTTTTGATACACAAAATATGATATTCTGTTGGGACGGGAAAACCAATAAACGTAAGAGGATGTTGAAGGGATATAAAGAAAATAGGAAGAAAAAAGAACCAACAGAAAGAGACAAAATATTTGAAAAGGACTTTTATAAACAAGTTAGATTGTTAAAAACAAAGTATCTTCAAAAGATAGGATTTAAAAATATCTTTGAGCAGGATGGGTACGAGGCCGATGATCTTATTGCAGCAATAACAAAATCGCTCACACCGAAAAAAGGGAAAGGAATTATCGTAACAGCAGACACAGATATGTACCAACTCATACGGGAACATATAAGTTGGTACGACCCAAGAAAAAGACAATTAATATCACTGGGGGAGTTTCGTCGGATATTTACAATGCACCCAAAGGATTGGATTAAAGTCAGGTGTATATCAGGTTGCAGGTCCGACAACATACCGGGAATACATGGTGTCGGACCTTTGACAGCCATCAGCTACGTCAACAAAAAACTGGGGAAGGAGACGAAAGCCTATGCAAATATAAAGTTAGGTTGGGAAAATGTAGTCAAGAGGAACAAACCATTAATTAAATTACCTCTTGCCGGAACAATTACCCCCAACATAGTAGAAGATAAAATAAGTCAAAGCGGTTGGAACTCAGTGACTAAATCACTGGGTATGAAAAGCATACGATGGAAAAGAAGAAGAACGAAAGGGTAAAAGAAATGAAACACATACTCAAAATTCAAATAGCTATTGTGATTATCATTTTGCTGATTGCCACATCGAAATCGTTTGGTCTTGCCCCCGTACCAGAACCAAACGACATACCGTTTCCGTATGACCCCAACCTGCTGACCTCCCCGGTTTTCGAGTGGCTTGTATGTGAACCAGCAGACACATACGCAATTACAATTGAGTATGTCAGTCTCGCCGGTGTTGATGTGAATTTGGTGGCTTCGGAACCGAACATTACAATCCAGTTCATCGAAAAACGCAAACGGGAAGACAAACATTGGGGGCAAGTGTTTGAATTGCTGTGGACGCCATTCGATGGTGGTGTTCACTACATTGAACTTACCGTCAGGATGCGACACAACGACAAGTTCATGGACGCTCGTACTCTACTTTGGTGTGTAGAGCAGGGCTTTATCTATCCGTTCGACCATCCTATCGTAACCAGTCAAGTCGGATGGGCACAGCAAGTTGTACAACGGGCGGTAAAGCTCGGTCGTTACCCCCCTGTTGGTGATACTGGTGGTATAGTAAACAAAAGAGTCATGCGTTGGAAATGAGTCTCCTAATAGGGTGTGTAAGTACCATGGATGAGTGTAAGGTCACGGATGACCTGCCCTTTATAAACAATTGAAAAGGAAGGACACAAACATGTTCACAGTACGAAATATGAAAATATCGTTTGAACGAAGGGAGATGTTAATATACATTAAATCAATTAAGGAAACAGTTGTAAGAGACATGACTATTTGTAGAATTTGTGATGCCGCAACAAATAAACTAATTACAACGAGTGCATCTATCCGAAATCCAATAGACCAATATGATAAATTAATTGGAAAGAAGGTGGCTTTAACCAAAGTGTTAGAGATGGCAACTGCACACAACGAAATGACAAAGCCCACTCGGACAGACATATGGATACACTTTTGGGCTTGGATAGCCAGTTGGAGCAACGAACGACGAAAAGAAGTACACAACATACTTGACAGGAAAGCAGATGCCAAAAAAGAAGCGGAAAACGAATAAAGGCTCCTCCTTTGAAAGAGACGTGTGTAAGAAACTCTCTTGGTGGTGGACATGCGGCCAGAGAAACGATGTATTCTGGCGTACTTCTGGATCGGGAGCCAGAGCTAAGACCCGAAGCAAGAAGGGGGACAAAACGTTTGGTCAGTATGGAGACGTGCAGGCTGCTGATCCGATAGGACAACCCCTAATGGACTTATGTACTATCGAATTGAAAAGGGGTTACTCGTCTGAGACACTATCCGACTTTGTCGAAGGAACCAAAACCAAAATAAAGCTGGCTGAGTTCATGTTACAAGCAGCAACGGATGCGGCTTTACAGAGGGAAGGCACCGATTGGATTCTCATTGTGAAACGGGATTACAAAAATGAGGTACTGTTCACTCCGTACCAATTTTACAAAATATTGAAATCTTTTGATAGCACAAACAAACCGGACAATACAGGTAGTATCTTATATAAAACAAAAATAAATAAGATGAAAATAGCGATCCTCATCTGTCCATTGAAATGGTTTTTTGATCGAATCACACCGAAAGCAGTAAGAGCATATAATGATTACAAAGAAAAATATAACCAAAAGTCAGGCGACTAAACTCATCACGCTACTGGAACGTGAAACCCGATGCGAAATCATAGCTCGGTTCGGTCGATTTGACAATCTGGAATTCGGTGAATACGCTATAAAACAAATAGAATACAAAAACAAAATACGTAAGGCATTATTCGGGACGAGTAACTTAGTGGTGTTAGGTACTCGATGGGGATTGATACGTAAACAGGAAAAGAAACGAAAACGAAAAACACTCAAACGAAGAAAAAAGCAATGAACAATGAACTCATCAGCTTTCATTTTTTTGTTCTCCGGGGCTGGGTACAGGGTATGACTCCTTTCCTGTAAACCTACACAGGGTTACCAGCCCCACTATTTAAACATGAAGTCTAAACAATGTTGAAAAAACTACAAATAAGAAACTATAGACGACATCGAAAGCTGGACATCGTTTTCGATAAGATCACGTATTTACAAGGTCCATCCGGTACGGGTAAAACCTCAGCGATGGGGGCTTTGAAATTGGTAGCCTTCAATACACCCTCAGGTGATAAGTACATTAGTTGGGATTCTGACGCTTGCAAAGTGCGTCTCGTTGCAGAAAATAACAAAATAACAAGAACACGTAGTGCAAAGGAAAACACCTACTCATACAACAAGGAGGTTTACAAAGCGTTTGGGACCGGCGTGCCCCTCTCTGTAAAAACTTCTCTAAAGTTGACTCCTTTAAATTTCCATCACCAGCACGCCGGTCCCTTTTGGTTCTCCGAAACAGCAGGGGAAGTGTCCAGACAGTTGAATAAAATTGTTGACCTCGATGTTATCGACCGAACGATTTCCAATCTGAATAGTGAACAACGTTCAATCAGAATAAAGATAAAGGACATTAACGAGAGAATATCCGTCTGTAAGACAGACGGGAAAAAATTGCGTTTCTGTCTGTCGATGGACGAAGAATTAAAGAAGTTAGAAGGGAAGGAACAAAAGGTAAGTGAAATCAAACGAAAATCCTCTGTGCTATCCGATTTAGTAAAATCAGGGGGAAACCACCTATCCCAGATAGATCGGGACTCTACGAAGCTCTCAGACACTAATTCTGCTATCGTAGCGGGTGAAAAGTGGGCTAAAATCAGGAAAACCGTGGATAGGCTGGCTGGATTACTCAAGGAAACGGAGCGATTAAGGAAAATCACCAGTCAGTCTATCCCATTTATTCAACCTGTTATTGATACCCATACCCGGTTGGGGAAGGCACAAGCAAAATGGGAAAGTCTGGTACAACTTGTGAATGCAGCGGACGACATAGAGGGCTGGATAAAAAGCCATGAAGAAGAACTGAAAAAACTGGATAAGGAATTCAAAGAGAAAATGGGAAGGAAGTGTGTTCTATGCGGAAGTCCACTAAAAAGGTCTTAGCCATTTGTACATCGGATTGGCACCTGTACCAAAACCCACCTGTTTGGAGAAGCACCGAACCAGATTGGTACGGGGCAATGCAAAGACCTATAGATGAGATTGCCTGCCTACAAACGGAACACGATTGTCCCATCCTCTTTGCAGGTGATATGTTTCACCGATGGAATGTGCCCCCCGAACTTATAAATTGGTGTCTGAACGTGTTCCCTTCCGATATATATTCCATCCCCGGCCAACATGATATGCCTAATCATAATTTATCGGAAATGAGAAGGAGTGCCTATACCGTACTACAAAGAGCAGGTTGCATTAATGATCTCCCGGTGTGCAGCCATGAAAGTGTCTATATAGCAAAGAAGGGTTTAATGATCAGAGCATTCCCTTGGGGTGTGCCGTTAATTCCCGTAACGAGACACAGCAATTTATTGGAAGTGGCTGTTGTGCATGATTATGTTTGGAGAAAAGGGTTCGCATACCCCGGCTCCCCCATGGAGAAAGACTTATCTAACAAGGACAATACGTTTGATAAAATATACAATGGAAGATATTTTGGGTACGACCTTATTATTTATGGGGATAATCATAAGAGCTTCCTCACTACAGTAGGAAAAACAACCGTATATAATTGTGGCCCAATAATGAGACGGGGGAGAGATGAAGAGTACAACAATCCGCAAGTTGGTTTACTTCATTCTGATGGATCTATCACAGTTCATTATTTGGACACGTCTAAGGATAGACATCTAACTTCGACTGAACAACCGGATGTGGAAAGTGATATGGTCGAACAAAGCATGGCAAAATTATCAGAGGAATTAGCCAAGCTGGGGTCGTCCGCATTAGATTTTACCGAAGCATGGAAACAATACGAGCGTCGTAATAAAATAAACGAAAGAGTGTCCAATATAATTATGAAAGCAATGGAAAATGATTAAAAGACTTCGAGTTATTCTTGGTTTGTACGGATATATATTTCAGGATTTAAATTGGTTTGGAAAAATATTAGTCACACCCGTTTTTGTAGTGATACTTCCTATAGCATTCATAATTACGTTGGGGACCAAACATGACAAGCTCGACTGAAGAATTGGTAAAATTGAAACAAGATCGTGAAGCACTTCAACGAAAAATAGACAAAGCTCGCGGTGCTTTGGACCAAACTCTGAAACAGATTGAGGAGGAATTTGGTTTCAAGACATTAGAGGAGGCTGCGGAGGAATTAGATATATTACAAGAGGAAGCCACATCCGCAAAAGAAGAGTTTGAAAATGAACTTGGAAAATACAGGGAAAGATGGGCTGAACGGTTATGATAATTAAAGCTCTTAGGAACAAAGTTAATGGCTATCTTGGTGAATACCAAGTAACCAAAGCCACATTCAAAAAAGAAAAGCAGAACCTTGTCAAAGCTGAACAGTATGAAGCTGATGTGAATGAGGCTGTCCACCACGTACAAATAATTTCTCAAGCTATACAGGAACAAACACATAAAAAGATAAGTGATGTAGTCACAGCCTGTCTACAATCCGTATTCTTTGATCGAGATTATGCTTCCCGATTGAAATTTGAACGAAAGCGGAACAAAACCGAAGCAAAGCCCACAATCATCTGCGACGGCCATGAGATTGAGAACCCATTGGAAGATGCCGAAAGTGGGGGTGTTGTGGACGTGGCTTCGTTTGCTTATCAAGTTACAGCTATTCTCCTGAGCAAACCCCCTATCCGAAAGTTTATGGCAATGGACGAACCGTTCAAATTTGTAAGTTCGGACTATCGAGATGCCGTTCGGTCAATGTTAGAAATGTTGGCAGAGGATTTCGGTATGCAATTCTTTATGGTTACATCTCACCAATCACAAATCACCGCAGGAAAGGAAATACAATTATGAGTCTGGATTTTGGTCTGGTTGATGATCACGATGAAGATTCAGATTTAATCTTCTCTCGAAACATAACTCACAACTTAGCAGAGATGGCATCTGAGGCGGGAGTGTATGACGCCTTATGGTGTAGTAGAAACAAAAGAGCTAAAGACATAATACCTACTCTCGAAGTCGGGTATATTCGTTTAAGAATAAGCCCGTTTTATTTTGCACAATATGAAGCACCAAATGGTTGGGGGCAGTATAAACATCTTCTGAAATTTGTTAAAGAATGTTTAACTGCTTGTAAAGAAGACCCAGAAGCTACTATATGGATTTCCAAGTAAAATGGGGTGTGTAGTGGTAAGGGCTGATTTTTCTCGGAAAGGAAACCATACACACCCCATGTATTTACTTAACCCATATTTGTACTATGTGGCCATAAAGGACTCGTTTTATTCCCTCTAAATCATCACCGTACAAAATGGAAAATCCTTTTTCTTTTAAGAATTTATTTATGTTTATTTTCTTCTCTCTATATTTTTTCCCAATAAAAGGCTCCTCTTTTCCATGCAATGCTACATTTAAAATTCTAACCATATCAAGTGATTCTTTGAATGATTCATCCTCAAACAAGGTATATTCCCCACCCTCACAATTCATTATCAACAAACCTATATCATTTATTTTATTCTTCCTACAAAACGTACCGAAAGTTCTGGCTGTAACTTCTTCTTCAATAAAAGACTCATTTTTACCAAAAACAAATCTTCTTTCTAACGAAGATGATTGTGTTATGCCATTCCTATCCGAAAAGACAGGAACAGTCCCATTTCTATTTGTTATAGCCATTTTATGAGCAATCACATTCTCGATCCCCTTTGTTCTATTGATTAATTCCTTATAATTGTAAGAGAGAGGCTCAATAGCATGAAAGATTTTATTTGGGAACCTTTCCGCGTGTTCTATAATAGTATCCCCAACACACGCACCAATATCTATTACACATTTCCCAGCTTTTCCGAGCTTGTTCAATCGAATACCTATCAAGGTGTTCAAATAAGGCCACTTATCTTTTCGCATTTTATTTTCCATTCACAGCTTCCATATACAAACTGGTATCTTTGTATCTTGCAAAATCCAACCCATTATACACAGGGGAGCAAATATTATATTGTTTTCTGTGTATGTCTTTAAATCCGTTTTTACCTAACCACCACACCATAGAATTATAATCAAAAGCAGTATTATGTCCACTACGACGAGACGGTTTGCCTCTCACATATTTTGGTCCTACACTATAGAAACATGTCATTAGATAACCTAATGTCGTCTTTGGGAAAGGGTTATTATCTCTCTCCTTTGCATGTCTCATAAAGAAAACATTATCTGAATTTACATACGCACGTATAAATATTTCCACGTCTGGGACCACTATTCTAATTCTTCCCCCCAGTTTTAATGTTCGCTTTATTTCCCCAAAGACAAATGGAAACTCTTCCATATAAACATGCTCTAACGTTTCAGATGTGTAATAATTATCCACTTCATTGTCTCTTAATGGGAATGGCTCCCCAGAATTTAGGTTGTGCCTGTATTTTGGTTGCCCTACTATGTCCAGAACTTCCCAGCCCTTCTTAGCTTGTTCCGAAACCTTATGCCAATTCTTCCACCCACCAATATTTACATTTAACATTTTACCCCCTTTTCAAATAATAAAAATCTCTACGCTCATTAAGTCTCCCTTCTTCATTCTTACACTGACATATCTTATGACTAATCACCCTAAACCCATCATCCTCCATGCACTTAATATGATTGTAGTCCCCCCTATTAAAATTCCTACTCTCAAATAGGATAACACCATTCCTTTTTAACAATGGTGTGTAAACCTTTTTCACCAAAGCCGCAAAACTCTTCAACGACTTTGGGTGTACCGCCAACGATAAAATTAAATCAAACTTCAGCGTAGATTTAAAATTAAGAATATTTTCATTGTAGAAAAAACAATTCTTTGTCCCAAGATAAGATTTGATTAAATTAGCTGTATCTATATGACATTGATTATTTTCAACACCATGAACCTCCTTCACTCTCCTTGATAAATAGACGGAGAAACAACCCATGTTGGAACCCAATTCCAGAACAACAGAATCCAAATTGATGTAATTCTCCAAACCGTAAATCTCATATCTTTGTTCTGTAGGCCGCCTTCCAATCAGACCTATTTCTTCCAATCCTTGATAGCATCTATAATGGCCCTTTTCCGGTTGGAGATTTTCTATTTCCTGTAACAATATTGCCTGACTTTCTTTTTCTCTTTTCATGTATTTCTCTTTCCAATGTAAAAAATTATTCTTTATGTATAAAGGTGTATTCTTAAAAATACGACTATTGATTGTATAATCCCTATTCCAACCCCCAATTTGGTCTGGTGGACTCTTGCAAATATTTATTTTCTTTACACCCAAATAGATATAAGCAGCTAATCGTTTTGCCCCCTCTGTAGGGTACATTTTTCCATCCACCATATAAATTGGAATTAGTGGTATGGATCGACCGGCTTTTATTCTTCTCGTTATGTACATCAGACGCATATAATCACATCCAAGGTATTCTTTATCAACATTATATAAAGTGCCAGCTACCATACCTCTTCGCAATTTTGTGCTCCCCGAATTCAATGCAAACTGCCTCCATATTCTCTTTCCGTTAGGAACGGATAAAGTATAAACGTAAAAATACACATAATCTTCTCTATAATCCAAACAAAGATCATTAACATATATTATCACTATGCACTCCCAAGTATTTACGAAGCAATTCCGGTGATCCTATTGAGTAAACATCATTCACAAAATAAGGCAACATCAACGACTCGATTGGGTAATAATTGAAAGCGGGGGCCAAATAAAACTCACCATTTACTCTGAAGTCATCCTCAATCATCCTATTTATTGCATTAACAAGATTGTGCCCACTTGAACTATAGTACACACCTACATTAGCCACATTACTCACAACCTCTTTCTCTACCCATTCCTCTATTTCTAAATTATCACTGAGTACAACAAAACTATGACTTGAATTCCTACTATTATACACTATAGTTCCTGCATCCACATCATATTTCCTGAAGAAATCAAAACTGGACTGCATGTAGTTGTCTTGTAATATAACTTGGTCACAATTACACACGTACACAGGATCATTATTATTTATATATTTCTCAACTGCTAAAACAGTATCAGCACAACCCTCGGTTTTTTCCTTTAATACTACAAGATTTGTCTCTATATGAAATTTTTTTCCAACATGTTTCAGTACATAATGCAATCTATCAATATACCCGTTGCTCTCCAAATGAATAACAATCAACTCCGAGTTTCTTGGTATTTGCATTTTCTCAATCACATGTTGTATCATCGACATTCCAAACACATTAATGAATGGTTTTGGTTCTTTGTATCCCGCATCAGAAAATCGGATGCCAGTTCCAGCCATCGGAAGGACTATTCTTAAATTAGACATAATTTACCCTTTATGTAAGTATTTCTCGCCTTATTTTCCAACGGTATAAATCATTGTGATAGCCGTGAAGCCCAATAAAGCGAATACAATTACTGTCACCGAATATTTTGCACACTCTTGCAAACCATAAGGAATGAATATTCTTTGAGTAGTATTTCCATTCAGGGGACAGAAACTTTGACATGGTTTCTCTATCAGCTATGAAAAACAAATCCAAAAGTAATTTTCTTGATATGGATGTATCCTTCCCTTCAGCCAATTCCCACGCAGCCCTTGTCTTCCCACGATCCCAACACATAGCGGAAACATACACACAACCGTTCTCCAATTTACCAAAGTCGATTGTGCTATACACCAATAGATCAAAACGACCCAACATCACCCAATCATAACGGATATTACATTTCTTTTCATACTCTTCAAGTAATCTCATGGACTCCTTAATGCTATACCATTTACTATACACCCGGAACAAAATCTTATCGTTCAAATACTCATCATCTATTGGAAAATCCGTCTTTTGCCTCTCAGCTTTCATTAATTTTGGATTATATAAATCTTGAAGATCATTGGCATATTCGACAGACCACGTATGAAAGAACACATCACTCTTGTTTACATCTATGATGTTCCTGTGCAAGTTCTTTGAACAATAAGTATAATCAATAACCGTTCCTTTCCCATTCTTATTCCTAATCCCACCGACTAAGCCAGATAAACAAAGTGCTGATTTCATGGTTTCCTCACCATTATGTATTCTTCATATTTTCTGCCTTTATTATACACATTAAAATACTCTGATAATTTATCTATACATTCCTTAACTTCCTCTTTTTCTATACAAAAATCAGGAACAAAAGAATGAAACTGAACAAATATAAATTTACACAAACAAAAAATTTCAATAGATGTACTCTTTATTATTTCTATTTCCGACCCTTCACAATTTAATAGCAATTTGTCTATTTCCCCATATCTCTCAAAAACAGAAGATAATATACCAGCCATTGAAATAACTTTCACTTTCCTACCCACCTCTTTCGTAGTTAAATGGCTTTTTGTCCTCCACTCATCGAAATATGAATACCTTTCATGTCCACCAACAGCAGAATCGCTGCCCGTAAACCATTCATATTCCTTACTGTATTTTTCATATTCCTTGTAAACAACTGGCAAAGGATCGTAGGCCAACACATACTTTGGATTCGTTTTACTTATTATTGGAATATCCGTACCATGAAAATAACCAACACTTACAATCACTTCACTGTCACATATATTAACATGCCTTCTCAAAGTAATCATGTCATACAATCCCCAAATTTTTCTCTAACTTTCTTCTCGCTCTCAAACACATGCCATTTTCCGGCATATGATTTGTTACCCATAGCCTTTTCAACGTCTCTAATATTCTCTACAATCCTCATCACTCCTCCCTTCTCTATACTTGCTGCTTGATCCGACCCATATCTACTCCGATCCAAAGTAATATGAAACTCAATCATTTCAGCACCCAAAGCAGCAGCAACAATACAAAATGTTGTACTCGAACTATGATTAGAAAAGCCCACCTTTGCATATGGACAATGCTCCCCCATAAAATGTGTATAATCATTCTTTAGGGTTTGTATAAACGATAAATTCATTTCGTCTACTGGTGTTGGATAAGTTGAGGTACAAACGAGTATATATCTTACTTGATCTTCCCAAAACACCTTCACAGCTTCACAAAACTCTTCTTCCGTTATCATACCTGTAGATAATATTACTGGTATACCAGTATCACGTATCGTTTTGAGCAGCTTCACATTTGTCATACAAGGACTGGCTACCTTAATGTACGGCATCCTGTATTTCGTCAGAAATTTTACAGATTCAAAATCCCATGGGGAAGCAAACCATCCAATTCCAACATCGTGACAATAATCATCTATCATGGTGTAATCATCGAGTCCAAATTCCAATCCATTCTTTTGCTCCCTATTTGTAATTCCCCAAGGAGATTCACGATATTTGTCCAGATACTCCTGCTTGTATACCAACTCTACGTTCCTTTTTTGGAATTTCACATAATCACAACCAGCGTCTACGGCTATATCAATCATATCCAATGCAGTTCTGATATTCCCGTTATGATTGATCCCAATTTCAGCTACTATTTTGATACTCATAATTATTCTCCTGTTGGAACCCCCCAATAATCACAAATAGAACACAAGGGTATGTCTTTACGCTTCCCTTCAATATGTTTATTCAACCATTCACGTCGCAATTTTCCATTCCATACATCCTCCAAGTTTTCTCTATTAATATTACCAAACACACCTAACCTATTTGGATCAAATCGCACACACATAGACACATCACCAAAACGATCTATTGCAAGATGGTGTAGAAAATCCTGACATATTCCTGTTTCCGGGACTGTGGGACTCTTCTTCAAATAATTGAAACTGCCCATCGGACTGTGTATTAAACGTCGAGCTACGATTACATCATACTGTTTGTATCTGGAAATGTCCACGTCACCCATGACCCGAACCACTATCATCGGTTTTCGATTTCCCTTTATCTTCATAAATTTCTCAAATATTTCGTACTGTTCTTCCGCTTCATCATCCCTCTCGAAAACAGATAAAGACAAAGAATCCAAATTATCTATGATCTCATCTGCTTGCCTTACCAATAATTTTCCGTTTGTGTCCAAAGCTGTAATTTGATGTTTGAAAAGTCTGATAGCCTTTCCCAATTTTGCGTATAGTAGAGGTTCTCCATTATTATGAAGCTGCACCACTACATGTATAGGCAATTGGTATGCTATCCTTATCAACATGTCGAATGGCATGTCCCCCCATTCAATATTAAGGTTGTCCTTCTCTATCTGACGACGACCACACATCCAACAGGCTTTGTTACACCTACTTGTCAACTCTATATTAATTCTTGCTAATCCATCCATCACGTGTCCTACTTGAATAAATATGGTGAAGCCCCCTCACCCTTATTCCCAGAATCCCATTTTTTAATCTGCCCGACAATATCTACATTGACTTGGCTACTCCATTCTCTTAGTAACAATCTTGTTATTGGAAAGTCTTCGTTTATTGTCACACCGTCCAAAGAACGTACAGGCAAAATACAAAAAGGTGTTCCAGTCATAAAGGCTTCATCTGCTGTGTAAACATCATAAGGCTCTATATTCCTCTCGACAGGATTAAACCCTTGTACTGCTGCCAGAGATTTAACATATTCTCTGCTTATCCCTCTAAGAATATTCCTCCCCTGTGGAGTGATAATCTCATTTCCTTTCACAATAAAGAAGTTGTCCCCCGTCCCTTCAGCAATGAAACCACAAGGGTCCAAAAGCAAAGGCCAATTGTCCTCACCCTTAAACAAAGATGCCTGAATATTCGCGATCATGTAATGTAGCCGAGAGCGATTCTTTATCTTGGGGTCGAGATACATACTTGGTATAGCCCTCTGCGATGGGATAACCGCATTAATACCCCTGTCAAATAATCTCCCCATTCCTTGAATAGTCCATCTTAATGGGAAGTCAGAAATGACAACATTCGTTCCGGGACTCAATCCCTCTACATTATTGCTGTAAATAGACAATGGCCCCCTTGTCACATCTATCATCAACCGATGCTCATCATCGTCCTCAAATACAGGCTGGTTTTCAAATCCACATTGCCAGCACACATCAATCATCTCCTTTTTCGTTAAGGGACAATTTATCCTTAATATTTTCATAGAATTGTAGAGCCTGTCAATATGTTCATCCAACCTAAAATGAATTCGTTTGAAAGAACGGGTCATCTCAAATACCATATCCCCAAACATCAGGGCAGAATCATAGATGGAAATTTTGGCTTCTGTCTCCGGCACAAACTCGCCATTAATATAAACAACCCTTTTCATATAATTTCCTTCCTAATCAATCTTTCTATACAATGTAAATCCTTCTCCGTGTCTATTTCAAATGAGTTCCAATACCTTACGGGACTGTAACCAAACTTACCGCATATTCTATTCTTGTGTTGCATAAATGACTTCTTCCAGAAAACATAAAATCCACCCGTTTCAATCAAAGTAAAATCCGTGTCCTGTCTCATCTTCCTTTCATTCGGATTGTGATTTAATGGATGCAAGTGGCTCGTCCACATTAACATATCGTTTACTTTGGCTGCACTAAAAAGAGAATCATACCCTTGTACCACAAGATTAAATATACCTTCCTCTATCTCATCAGGTGTGACCATAGGAGATGTAGCCTGAACAAAGACAATAATATCACATTTCTTTTTGGACACGAAACGTTCTATTGCTGCCTCAACAGGGGTATTATCCCCTGATATACTTTTAGGTCTGTCCACATATATCCCTCCATATTGCTCAGAGATACGACCTATTGTTAAACTGTCCGTACTAACATATACCTCATTCACCCCAGCAGCTTTCAAAGCCAAAATGGTGTGTGCCACTAAGGGATAACCAGCAAATTGAACGATGTTCTTGTTCTTTATACCTTTACTGCCAGAACGAGCGGGGATAAAACCAATCACCTTGAAAGATTTAAAAATTTCACCGATTTGTTCTCTTTTTAATTCCATTCCTTTCGGCATTTCTCAATTCCTCACGTAAACGTCTTAATCTTTCTACCTCTGCTCTGTCCTCATTCTTCTCCCATTGAGGCAACGAGCATTTGTATTCAACTAACTTATCGACCAATTTTACACCTAACGAAAATGCTTCTTCCAATAAAACAACAATTTCCTCAAGTTCTTCGGGTTTATCAGAAAAACCCACTACCAACTTGTCGTATATCTGTCGATGGACCTCACAAATTGATCGTTTAGAATTCACTCTCCAACTTTTATTGCCCTTTCTTAGTCCCATAATATTGTGTTTTCTTTGTTAATCCCTTCCCGAAAACGTTTTTCAACATCTCTTACGATTTGACCTTTCACTTTATTTTTATTCTTTCGTTTGAATTCTGACTGACACATCCTCTTCGGATGTACTCGATAAATACATACGAATTCCTCTGTGTGTGCTGGTATTTCCCCAAATATTATGATTCTCCTCCACATCTCATTATCAGAAGAAAATCTTAATTTTTCGTCGTATAGACCATAAATCTTATGTAATTCTGGACGCACCATAACCGTCTGTGCATGAATAAGACGGTGGTGATATGTCTTGGTCAAATCCCAACCGTCGTCTGTGAGTTCTTTCCTAAATCGTCTTTTCCAATTCCTCGACCCTTCACCAAACTTCTTCTTTGTGCTCACACCCTTTTTATACTCAATTCTCTCATCAGCTATCAATGCCTCTCCGTGACACCATATCTTGTCCGGGTTCTCATCCAAAAGGGCCTTCCTGATTTCGACTGATTTCTCAGTCAACATATCATCAGCATCAATCATCACAATGTAATCACCTTTAGAGGCTTTTATCCCTGTGTTTTTGGCTTTACTATATCCATAATTCTTATCGTGATGAATAACTCTTATTCTATCATTCTCTGTGTATTTTGCCAAAACGGACATCGGATTATCTGTGGAAGCATCATCTACAATAATCCATTCCCAATCCTCATATGTCTGGTTCACAACAGATTCGGCTAAATCCCCAATATATCGACTATAATTATAAAGCGTTGTTACTATAGATACCAGTCCATTCATGACATTGCCTGTATAAATTCTAAATATTGTTCTGCTATTGTGTCTATATGAACATGAGAGTAATTTGTTTTTGGTTTATCAAACAAAGCTCTCCTAAGTGCTTTAGCTATTATTCCCCTATCTATTTCTGGTGGGTTGTACAAATCCACAGGTCGATAATCATATGGTGTATCAACGTGACAAATATATCCATTTGATTGTTCCACCAATTCAGGCGTCCCGCCTGTGTTATTACACACCACTGGAACTTCTGCACAAATAGATTCCACTACACTGTTTGGACAAGCATCAAACCAACAGAGGTGCATAGTGGCATCTGCCAACTTTAGATACTTAGCCACTTCATATTGATTTAAATGCCCCAAATAAAATTTATCTAATCCTTTTCTTCTGAGATCATTCATTGTTACACCACTTCTACTAATATCCCCCGCAATCCACAAAGCACAATCATCAATCTCAGACAAGAAAAACGATTCTATCATATCCTTCAGTCTTTTGTGTGGACGCCATTTTGAGAAAACAAATATATTGTTCTCGTATTTAGAATTAGCAGATGGACTCTGCTTGAAAAACTCTGGGTTTGCACCATTGTGTATTACTGCTACAGGACAATTCGGTCTTCCAAGATAGCGATTGCACATATTATAAGCAAATTCTGATTGATACACCACACCATCAGCCTGTTTTAAAGATCGTGTCAATGGAATATTCTTTGCTTTGTAATCTTTCCCAGTGTCATGCCAAACCCCATCTAATCGAAGAATCTTTATTGGTGACAAGTCGTGCTTTATTCTAATCAAGTTAATAGACACATCAGCAGCACCATTACTAACAACAGTAATACCCTTACGCCGAAAAGCATCTGCCAATCGTCTTGAAAAAAGACCTTTCCCACTCAACTTACATATAGGCGTATCACTATCTTCCAACCATATTACCATAATTTCTCCGACGATAAATATTCTATTTCTGGATAGAGCAAAGTATTTTTATGTCCCACACAAATTTTTCTCCCGTTTGAAAGCATCCACCTTTTATTAAAATCGACAATGTAATCCTTTATCTTATACGTATTATGAGGAAGATTTATGTCCTTGTTCTCATGTTCTTTATTCCACTGATGATGAACTTCCCCATACTCCTCTTTTCCACCCGTCCAAAAATACCTTGAGTCGTATAAATCTATACCAATAATATATACCAATTCGTACTTAAAATTGTATAATAACTCAAAAATAGCTGTGATGCTCATATCATAACTCTTTGTTAATACGAATCCGGGGGCCGGTTTGTAATCCGCATTAAAAATCACATGTGTCCGCTTTGGGTCCCTCGATTTAGTAACATAAGTATATATTTTATACCCAACCGGACAAAGATCAAATGATTTCTTCTTTGGTAAAATGAAATTTGTGTTCCTGTATTGAGCTTCCTTCTCTTCAATCCTTCTTTTCATTATATCAAAATCATAATGCTTCAATTCTACATGATAAAAATCCGGCACAATCGTGGGATGATATATCCAGTTATTTACCGCCCAAATATCGTACTTTGTTAAACACTTCCATTGTTCCTCCGTCACATCATTTATGGATGGTCCGCACCCCAAGAATACAGCTATCCTTGTTTTCTTCTCTCTTCTCAATTCATTAAGTGAACGCACTCTCATTTTTTCTTTATCCCTTGCCTATTTATTTCTTGCTTGAACCGGCGAGACGCCTGAAAATGTTCGATTACGGGTTTCTTCACTTTTTTCATTATGTCAAATATTTTACAATACGTCGCTGGAAGCTCTGTGAACTTAATGTTAAACTTTCTACTGAATATTATTAGCTTTAGTAAATCACCATTCCTCTTAGTTGGGTGTTGTATCCTGCTCTTCCAAACCCAATGATCTACTAACCATCTTACTGTGGGTGTGTTTTTAAAGAACAATGTTCCGCCCATTAACTCTCCCGCCCTCCACCGAAAGTCATGTATGTGTGCAGCAACATCAGCATCAAAATCCTCTCGTAAGAATATATCAGGGTTCCTTTGGAACACAGCATCCGCATCCACCCTCAGAATATTATTATTTGGATACCGAGCCATCATTTTGCGAACGTTTTCAGTACAGTAATTGCTATTCTCTCTCCATGTCCCAAGAGATTCTATGCCTTCTATATCATATTTTAAACCCAATTTCTCTAACGAAGTTATGAGATTCTGTACCTCTTTTTCATAACCTGTATTCTTGGTATAATGAGACACTATTATAGGCATTTTATTCATAACGTGCTCAACTCCCTGTATTTAACATGTTCATTTAAAATGCTAATGGGTGAGTATGAGATTATTTCTATATTTGTCTTTTTCTCTATCATTTTCACAGCTAACACAAAATTACGAGCAAATTCCCCCAATCTCCTTCTGCCCACAACATACCTATTATGATAATGATCCCCACCTTCTGTACTAAAATCAAACCCAAGAAGATGTATTTTAGTCATCCCCAAAAGAACAGCATATTGCATCCCACAAAAACCACTGTTCCCACCCGTAGCAAAAGCAGGTTTCTCGAATCCAATATAACCATCAAACCTATTGGGTATAACTATTTCATCATAAAATGAAAGGAATGGTTCTGCTCGGTGATATTTTCTATGGTCCCTACGAATGACCATGATTTTGTAACATTTCTTCTTCCAAAAATCAGCCCGCACAGCCACACCACAATACCATGTGTCCGCAGTTAAAAAGAATTCAGGATTTGGGACATCCTCTAAAGAAGCATTAATAGCCATCACTCGCCTGCCATTCAAGCAATTGAAATTAAACCCCTTCAAAGAAGGTCCGCCCCCAACAATATAAATGGAATTGCCAGCCCTTTCCATTTCCTATCCTTTTATTTTACGGCACGTCTAAATCACCCACTACTGAAACACTAATGTTTACACTACCATCCATATCATAATCGACTCTCATATCACCAGTACAAGCCACAACTACAGTAATATTACCTGCAAGGGCTTCGGCTATTCGGTTTACTCTCAGGTCGTAGCTTTGCCAACTATCATATCCCTCACGAACACTTTTCAAAACAAATCTCAAACTACTATTCAAATCATCACCAGATTGCAAACTACAATCAGACATCTCGGTTTCCCAATCGTATGTGTAGCTCGTTCCGGTCAAACCCGATTCTGTCCTGACTAACGAATTGTTTTCATCGTATATCTGTAGAGTGTACGTTGTGTTTGTTTCTGGACCTATACTACCCCAAGAGTGTTCTGTTATCTCATTAAGCTGTTGGGTTCTGTCCCGATGACTCCAAGAAATAGTAGGCTCCCCAACAAAAGAGCTTGGGTAGCTTTCCCCATTTATCTTAAAGTTCCCCGGTGGATACGGTCGTACCAACCGACTATCAAACGCACTTGCTGCATAACCAGTATCATCTTCAAGTTGACCCTTTGATGTGGCCGGAAGTATTTTTACAGTAGGGGTGTCCCCATCTGTAAATTCGTAATTTGGTATCAAGGAAGCTGTACTTGCAAACCAAACTCTGGCCCCATCCCCCCCACTATCATCACCGGAATGATAAGCTGGAACTGTGTCTAAACAACCCCTCGCTAAAGTAGCTTGACTGGTGCTTGTGTTCACGGACAAAACCTTTAATATCTCATTATCTATAACACAATAACTATCATCCTCAACAAGAGATAGCATATCCGTGTTTAACAAATCTACTGTTATGTCATCTGCATCCTCTGGCATAAACGAGTCCAAGGAACCATTCGGGGTGAAATCGCCTCTCCCCTCCGGTAAATACTGCCACTCATAAATGGGAACGCCTAACTCAGTGTACCCTATTAATATATACGTCCTCAGTTGAAGCTCATAATCAATGGTGAGTCCTGACGCCCTTCTCGCAGAAACGCATAGATACCCTGCACTGTCATCCAAAGCGAGAGCCTCAGTCAAACCAATATCGTTATATATGTCCCAGAATGGAGTTTCCATTAGCAACCTGTCTTCAGCAGGTTCGGGATCGACCAAAGGATCATCCCATTCAGTATCAGGCGGCTCGGAAAATACGGCTGTATGTGTAGCAAACACATCCGTCATACAATTCAGTGTAATGGTCCCGTCATTCAAAGAACCATAATTTATTGTAAACACCCGAACAGCCATCTCCAAAATATTCCCCGGTGCCCACACCATTTTGAAGACATCACCCGGTTTCAAATCACCCATCGTCCTTTTAGCTGTGATCTTAAACTTTGCAGGGAAGACAGATAATTCATACCGCTCCCTTGCTGAAATGGATCGTGCTAACGTATCATCCGTAATCCCGTTGTATTCTACTTCATACGGAATTATTTTGCTGTTCTGCATCAACATTACAGCAAGATTGTATTCCGGTAAAACTTTCGGTTTATTGTTTTGTGTGTCCCAATACTGTAATAGAACAAAATTGGGATTCTCGTAGACAGTCCCTCGGCAATAGTCCTGCACAGACACAATATGACTATCATCAAATTCCTCAAGATTCCCTTCCACATAATCATCCCGAAGCAGTTTGATTTCAAACAAACCCGTATCGGGATTCTGGAACACTTGGCCATTAATGTGTCTCAAAACATCATCCACAAATTGACCTAATGTCTGGTTCTGGTCCTCCCATTTTATGGATAAACCAAAACCCTCGGAGTATAAAGTGTCCGCTGCGTCTGTCCAACTCGTATCATTCAACTTTGAAGTGGATATACCAAATCCCCATTCCGTATTAGTGTAACACTCACGTATTATGTGTGCTGCGTTTAGATTGTATGTGTTCACCACACACTTTGATGGATACCATTGTGTTTCACCCGTCGTCAAAATATCTGTGCGTTTCACTAAAAACTTCAACGGTCTGATGAACGCACTCGTTCCCATCGTGACACATCTGAGTATAGCCCTTGTTAAACCCCTGCCCGCAGAAATGTTTGCCCCTAATTGTTCCACTAAATAAGTATCGGGAGTTTGTGTCGAACCCCCATACTGGAAGGCTATCGTCCCGGTTACACCCCCACCCACTGTTCCCCCACCAAATAATGACGGCTCATCTATCACAGCAGACGTTGCCCCATCCGCCTGCCACTGGGTTTCATCATCTGGATTGGGCCAAGCCACCACATCGCCAAACTTTATTTGTAGCACACCGTCATTCTGTCCCTGTGTTAAAATCAAATCCATCCCAGCAGCATAGTTATACCCAGCAACATAATACTTCCGTTTGTTGTTCCCCCATTTATTGATTGTGTAATGTAGTATGATTGGGAGTGTCTTCAAATCCCCCCACCAAGCCGTTACTGGATTCTCTATCCAATTTGTTCCGAAATTTATTGTGTACTTCGTGCCTTGACGAACAGTGGGGGCATTCAACTCATCCGGTTCGACATGAGGCAAATCCATGTCCTTTTGTGTCAATTGACCTATAGTATAAGCCAATGCTGTTGAAACTGCGGCGAAGAAGGCCCATTTTAGAAAAGCGGCTAACGTTATTCCAAAAAATGCAAGCATCATTCGGTTATGTCCCCCTCAAATGGGTTTTCAACGGGCAGAAACTCTTGACCACCAAAGTTGTAAATGTTATCAAACTTGTCACGACACGTATCAGCACACAAATCACATCCTGCATAGGCTGTAAATGAGTCCGTCACGTCAAGATCAGAAAATGCTCTATCTATTTGTATTGTGTCTGTTGAATGAACTATAATAAACCGATAAACCGTACCAACCTTTATTACACCCCCCAAAAACCAACCGTTTGCTTTGCTGGAAAACGTGGTGCTTGTAATGGTCAAACCATCACTACTTATACTATCTACCATTCCTGAATTGGCATACGTGACCATAGAAACACCACAGGGGGTACTATACAAAACATGGTCACACAATCTTTGGCACCGACGACGTACACCCATCCTTTCCGAACTGGCCCCCAACGGGGAAAATACACAGGTTGGAACGAAGTTGTCATCAAACTCAATGTTCACCAAATACCCCGACCATATTAAAGAGGTTTGATCTACATGCTGACGATAAATATCTACACTAACAGTTGTCTCTATTACGCCAGAAACAAACTGAGAAGCAAACGCATTGTCTCTCACCAACTGTATCTCAACATTTGCTCGATCCGAAGTTCCCCCTATTTCAATATCACCTCGATTAATGACATCTGGGCCGTAGGAATACCCACCATATGTAATCAACTCAGAACCCGTACAGTATCTCCAATGAACCCCATCCTCATCGTACACATCGAATAGCTCAACAGGAATACCTGATGCCACAGAATCTTCATATGTTCTATATGTCATGATACAACCCTTGTGAAATTAGTTCGGCAGTAGTGCCTAAAAGGTTCATCCCATTCTATTTCTATCTTATCTTCCGTCAGTCTGCATTTATCCAAGAAACAAATCTCACAATCACCGGGGGCGACTTCTACACCAAGAGTACTATCAATTGTTATAGTGTCACTTGTGCTACCAGACGTTGTTTGTTCATACTCTATGTTCGTGATCTCTCTAAATATAAAAGTTCCATCAGGGAAAACAAAAGCCAAGTGAGTCCTGAGTGTATTAAATTGCATCCTCAAGCCCCAACCAACATCTTCTATAGAAAATGTCGTGTCGCTGCTGCCTATCGTCCCAATTTGAACTATGTCCTCCTTAAACGACGGTATCCAAACTGGAACACGCCGCCCATAAATGGAATGTAAAAACTCGCGGAAATCCCAGCATGTTTCTCTCGTTATGTTTCTAAAAACATGCCCCTGAACATAGATGTTAAAATCACTGTCTGATTCCCCACGAAAACTATGAAGACCATAATCGGTAAAAATCATATCCGCATCAATTTCTACCTCTCGTTCACCGTCTTCCAACGTTGCGTCAGTTAATACTGTCAAGCTGTTGTATGTTGTCCCTGCTGTGTATCCTGTCAACAAAACATTATCATTCACGGTAAAGAAACAGGAAAAGCTGCTGTACCCGTCTGCTGTTTCCCCATTTTTCGTAGCCCCCTCAAAGTAAGCCAACCTCAATGGCATTATCCATTTCGTCCCCGTCCACGTACTTTCCGTACCCGTACCTAATGTAAGGTGATCGCTTGAAACGGACGAGATGTGTATTTTCTCAAATGAATCGTGTGATTGCCAAATTAAAGCATAACTATTATCTCGATAATCAGCATAATTTGTATCCAATGTAATTGTTGTGCTATCTACTGCAATGGTATCAGTATGCTCCGTCAATTCACTCCACACTGGAAAATAACATCTTATTTTCTGCGATCTGAACAAGAACGCTTCGAGATACGCCTGTTCCTGTTCATCCCCTATATACGAATCAATTTGAAACCCCTGTCTTGGTACGGATCGTGTTGACATTCTTTGTTCGGAACCATCCCTCGACCTGATTATGTCTGTTTTCCATTCTAAAGTTTCCTTCATACCTAATAGTGGAGCGAATGAGAAAACAGGAATATTTGCTTCATGGGTCAAGGAGGCTGTGACACTACTAACCGTAGTTACCCTCGCTTCCCACATAGCAGTTTCGGAGAAAATCAAATTGACAGCACCAACATGTATTCGTGGAGTGCCATCCTTATTGATTATATTTACAGCACCAACATGTATACGGGCCGTGCCCATTAACTAATCTCCGTTACCTCAAAGCCAAACTCGGAATTCTGCACCACCGTTTTGCTCCATAACGTCCCCGTAGCCGGATTGGTTTCCCAAATATAGGACACCTTACTGTCCGATCCGGCAGGCATTGTCAATTCGTCACCGTAATAATCAACACTATCTATCTTAGCATAAGGTTTTATTTTTGCTGTCCCGCCCCCCGGATTTATCCCATGGGCCGCAACTTCCAAAGCCAATATGCTTGGGTATGTCCCACCCGGTGTAATGGTGTAGCTATCTTGATGTCCTTCTGTTGAAGATTCTATATAATCTGTATCCCATCCACTCCCAATAACATCTATAGAGTCATAATGATTAGCTTGTGTGCTTGTCCAATCAGAATCGGTCCCGTCTGTATCCGGTAAGTGACCAACTATAGCTAAATCCCCTTGGAAATCATTGAAGCTCGTACCCGAATTATCCATTAATATAAAATCGTCTATGAACGTATCCCTATTTGAGTCATTATTATAGTTCCTAAAATGCAAATAATTAAAAGCCCCCGTCCCTGAATATTGAGTATTTATCCCTGTTGCATTGATGACCTCTGTACCGTCAATTTTTATGACAACATACCCGTTCGTATCATGACAATAAGCCTTAATCTCCCAATATTGGTACGTTCCCACTGACACTACCCCGTCACTTGATGATGCTAAAACACTCCCACCCGAATGATCACGTATTTCCAAAGCATCCGCACTTGTACGTGTTATCACAAATTGTTGATCTGTACTGGAATCGCTTCCCTTTTGAAACAAAAGAATTGGAAAACTCGTTGTTGGGCAGGTTCCGGTTGTTTGTACTTTATACCCAAAAGATGTCACTACTGTACTGTACGACCCCCCAAAGCTCACAAGTATGCTATAAGTGGTCAAGGACGCCGCATTGAATGATGTAAGAGCAGCACACCCAGACGAAGCCCTTCCATCAGAGGCATTTACCATTGACGCAGTACTCGTTCTTAACCATCGACTGTCTATAAGCCAATTTTGTGTTCCTAAACCATCCGTATTATACCCATAACTGTCAAAACCTTCGGCAAGTAATAAAGCCATATTAACACCTCATGTTAATTGTATAACAAAACTATCTATAGCAAATTCCGGCGTTGTTCCACCCGCCAAAACCTCAATAGATTCTGTAATAGTTCCTTCTGCTAACAAATTACCACCACTTGCTGCATCGTATATATGCACTGTATCTATCGTTCCCCAATCCCCTGTAGGGGCAGGAAATGTAATTGCACTTACATTAGCCACCTCACCCCCACTGGCTTGTCCCCAATCACTCGTTTCTGTCTGGACTCTGGTATATCCTCCCCCCGAAGGTTCATTATCATCCGTCCGAATTAACGCTACATAATAATAATCCGGTATGGTAATTCCACCTGTCGGTTCATTTCCAAAATACCAATCCAACATATCGTCACGAACAGATTCAGAGAATCCCATTATATTACCCCATTTCTTCGTAGTATATTCATAATAACCTTCTCCCCCTTATCGCTTCTCATTGCAGCCAATTGTTCCTCACGATCATACACATTGACAATCTTCGTCTTCAAACTGATTTCAGGCTGTTGTGCCCTTACCCCCAATTCACCACCGGGGGTTCGGGTCAATGGCATTACCGCTTCCGGCCCTGCCTCACCAATTAAAGCTGTTTTCTTCTGTGCCATAGGAACCAAAGTGGCAGCATTAATAATATTCCCCAAAGCCATCGGGATTATGTTTCCTCTATTAAATACATCACCCAATTTTTCAAGATAGATAAATCTATTCGTCAAATCAGGAGTAGAGAACGCTGGATTGTACATATTTCCATACCCATGAACTTGGTTCGTGGAAGGGAAACTCGGACTATACATATTTCCATAAGCACCCTTCCCTTGTCCCCCACCCGAAGCAGCACCACCAAATAAATTTGTGAAAAAACTACCAAGAAGTTCTCCCATTTGCTGTGAAGGCTGCATAGTTTTCCCCAAGAAAATCGCAGCCATTTGTGCTCGAATAATCGCATTTAATAAATCGGATAATATAGCAGCAGCCAACCTTTTAATATCTGTAGTCCCTGTAGAAACAAATTCAGTCAGAGCATCAGCGGCATCATCAAAGGCTCTCGTAGCCACTTCTTGAAATCTCTCCGTTATGCTTATTGCTGCATTCATATGCCTCCCCCATATTGTCATTTGTTCAAATCCAGCCTCAGATAGATTATCCATCTCTTCTCTCGCCTTTTTCATTTGCTCGACGAAATTTATCCACTTCTGCTCAACCTCACTCGGCAGCATCGCCATTAAACTTTTATTCAATGTTTTTATTTTATTTATCAATGGTCCAAATATTTTACTGACATCTTCCCCAAATTGTTTTTTTAAAGCATCCCTTGCCTCCCCCAAATACTCAACAATCGCAGAAGGAATAGTTTTCAAATGACCTTTCGCTCCCGCAACAAATTTATCTACAGCAGTTACCCCAGTTTTCTCATAGTTCTCCATTGCCTCAGTGTATATACGAGAATATGTTTCTCTTGCCTCTTTAAGACTATTTTTCATACGCTCTTCGCGTTTTTTCAAATAATTAAATTGAAACTCGTCTTCAGACATTCGAGCTATGTCCTTACTGTCCTCCTGCCAAGACTTCAACAACGTTCTCCAAAATCCTATACTTGCCTTAAATGATGCTGACCTCTCTGCAAACCAATCATTAAAATCACTACCTATTTCCCTTAATGTGTTACCAAATTCACTCTTCATCCAAAAAAGAAATTCCCCGATTACTGAATTCGCCAACCAATCATACCCACTTTTTATCTTGCCCAATAGTTTCGTGTATATGTCTCTCACTTTGCCCAAATTTTGTTTCCAAGCCGCCCTTACTGCGTAAGCAGTTCCTACAAAAAACCCAAGAACAGCCAATGTCCCCCCGGCAGCAGCAGCAACCAAAGCAAACGCCTTTGCCAAAGCTATAGTAGAAGTCACCCACACATTAAATCCAATAGAAAGATAAGTTATTGTCATAACCATTCTTGACAAAATCAACAGCAATGGCCCCAGAGTAGCAGCCAAAATACCAAACTCAACAATTATCAACTTCGTTTCATCGGAAATGGTGTCCCACCATTTTGAAAACTGTTCTATAGCTTTATTTATCTTCATTATCATCGGAGCCAATGTGCGACCAAGAACAATATAAAAAGCTCGTATATTATTCCTCGCCTTCACCAACTGGGCATTGAACGATTTCATATAAGCGTCGGCTATCTGTTTTGTTAAATCTCCCCCTTTCCTCATTGCCCTTTCCCAAGCAATAATCTGCTCAGAGAAACCCATCAACGCCTGAATGCCTCGAAGGGAACGGTCTTGAAAACCGAGAAGCATCAAACTTACCTTTTTCCCTTCATCGGACATCCCCATAAACCGCTTCTCTAAATCCCCAAATATAACACCAAGATTACGCATCTTCCCTGTAGTACTATATATGGAAAGCCCCAATCTATCCCACTCTGCTCTCGCTTTGATGTTTGCCCTCTGCAAGTCTCGAACAGTCGTCCATAATAACGTTCCAGCTTCTTCTGATTGTATTCCCGCAGAAGCAAAAGCCATAAGTACTGATACACCCTCCTCTATGCTTTTATTTACTAAACGTAATGCCGGTGCAGCAGCATGTGTCATGGCCACAGCAAAATCCCTTATTTCCGCTGTCGTTGTGATTGCAGCGTAAGTAAAAGCATCAGACACCCTCTTTAATGATTGCATATTTTTCACAGGGTCTTCCGTCGCCATGTTCAAACCGTTCACAGTCCGAACCAAATATCTAATAGCCTCATCCAAACTAATTGTACTGGCTATCGCAAAGTTTTCCACAACGGGCAAAGCCTTAATAGATTGTGCAGCACTGTATCCAGCTTGACCCAAAGCAAAATACCCCTCTGCTAACTCGGTTGCAGGAAGTAAAGATTTCCTTGAAATTTCAATTGCTGTTTTCCCCATTTCCTTCCGCATAACAGCAGACATACCCTTGGTCACAGCAGCGGAACGAGTAAGAGCATCATCAAACTTTGCAAACTCACTTACAGCAGCCTTCCCAAAACGATATAAGGGATAGGTAAGACCAACGGTCATTACAGCCCCCACCTTAGTCATAGAACTCGCAAATGATCGTACTCTTGCTTGAGCATTCATCACAGCGGCGTCAAACTTCGATGTGTCTAACCGTAAATATGCTACTACATTTCCTAAATCCAATCCCATCATGATGCTCGTCCCTTTCCTTTCTTAGCCCCACCCGTCAGACCCGTAGCGGCAAAAAACATTTTCTTCATCCGATCCGTAGCCTGCTGTTCAGATAATGGCCTTGGTGTTTC
>JAEOSY010000422.1 GCA_016840125.1 Candidatus Helarchaeota archaeon
CATCCCTATTTTACAATTTGGACAAAATTTCATCCAACGCGCCGGTCAGGGGTTGAACATTTAAGTAATTTTTCTATATTTATAACATTCTGGTAAAATAAGTTTTTAAATAAAGTAAGATTCCTAAAATTTATAAATAAAGTAAGGTTAGTAATTCGAGATGTCTCCTAAAACAAAATCTAGACGAAAGCAACGGAAGAGATTCTATAATCTCCCTAATCATCAGCGAAAAAAATTATTTACCGCTAAGCTGCTTGATGATCTGAGACCTGAATATGGTATTAGAAGAATGACTGTACGTAATGGTGACACGGTGCTTGTCGTACGAGGTGAATTCAGAGATATGGAAGGGAAGATTTCTAAAGTAGATCACCAAAAAGCACAGCTCTTTATTGAAGGCGCCTCAATTGAAAAAAGTAGTGGTACCACCTTTGATATCCCCATACACCCTTCAAATGTTGTACTTACAAAAGTTGAGGTTAAGAAGGACAAATGGAGAAAGAAAATTATTGAACGTAAATCTCAAATTGAGGAAGAGGATTAACTGTGACAAAAACTGGTGAAAAAAAACATTTCAAACGAACTTCTGCTCCGAAGTACTGGTCTATCCATCGGAAAGAATCAAAATTCATTGTTAAACCTTCTGCAGGACCTCACTCAATCTTAAATAGTATCCCTTTACTTGTAATTCTTCGGGATATACTCCATTTAGCTGATACCGCACGGGAAGCCAAAATGATCCTTAATGCTGGAGATATTAAGGTCGATGGCGTGATTCGAAAAGATTTTAAATACCCTCTCGGATTAATGGATGTTCTTGAAATCCCCAAGACGGAACGCTCTTACAGAATTATTCCCGCACCACGTAGGGGTTTAATCCTTCATTCTATAGATGAAGATGAAACTGGATTCAAGCTCTGTCGAATTGAAAATAAAACAATAATTAGAAAGGGACATATTCAATTAAACCTCCATGATGGACGAAATGTGATCGTACGATTAAATAATCCTACAAACGCAGAGGCGGATGTATACAAAACAAAAGATGTATTGAAAATTTCAGTGCCCTCTCAAGAAATCTTGGAACACATAAGATTTGAAGAAGATATTTATTCTCTCGTAATTGCAGGACGAAATCTTGGTCTTACTGGGAAAATTACTAAAATTGAAAAGCGATTTGGCCCTCATGCTAGTACAGTAACCCTAGAGCGGGGTGAAAAGACCTTCCAAACTGCCTTAGAATATGCATTTCCCATTGGAGTAGAAAGTCCGCTGATATCTTTACCTGATTAATGGAAAGTGATCACATGTATGAAGAAGAAGAAGAAATTAGTTATTTCAGCGAGGAAGAAAAGGCAGAGACATTAGAGATGTGGAAAAAACAACCAATGCGTCAACTCAAGATTACCAAAGTTACAGTTCATATGGGTGTTGGGGCCAGCGGTGATCCGTTAGAGAAAGGAATTAAGGTTTTAGAGAGCCTTACACATCAAAAACCAGTTAAATTGATGGCAAAGAAAACAATCCGTGATTTTGGTATCAGAAAAAATGAACCTATCACTACGAAGGTAACCCTCCGTGGGGAAAAAGCTATGGAATTCTTGACACAAGCACTAACAGTTGTTGAGAATAAAATTAAATACTCCAGCATCGACACTTATGGAAATTTTTCATTTGGAATAAAAGAACATATAGAATTGCCCGATACTGCTTATGATCCCACGTTGGGGATCTTTGGGATGGATGTGTGTGTTAATGTTGAACATCCTGGATACCGTACGTCAAGAAGACGGAATTATAAACATAAAATTCCTAAAAACCATAGAGTGAGCAAGCTCGAAACTATGGTTTATCTTAATACTCAACTTAATGTAGATATTGTAAAAGAATATGTGGTTTCGTATTATTAATACAGTAAATAGATGGTATAATATGGCGAGAAGAAAATTTGGCAAGGGTTCGAGGACCTGTAGGCGATGCGGGACTCACCGTGCTGTCATTCGTAGGTATGGTTTATTAGTATGCCGTCGATGTTTCCGAGAAATTGCTCAAAAATTAGGATTTAAAAAATATTCATAGAGGTTATTTCATTGTTGATGGATCCTTTAGCCAATTGCCTTTCAAATATCATTAATCATGAACGAATTGGTAGAACTGAAGTTATCGTTGAACCTGCCTCAAAAATAATCGCGGAAACCTTGCGTATTATGCAAAAGGCAGGCTATATCGGTGAATTTGAGTTAATAGATGATGGTCGTGCAGGAAAATTTCGAATTCAATTACTCGGTCGAATTAACTCCACTGGTGTTATTAAACCGCGTTATTCAGTTAATTATCGGAGTTTTGAAAAATGGGAAAAACAGTTCTTACCAGCTCGCGACTTCGGATTATTAATCGTAAGTACTTCGAAAGGAATGATGTCTCATAAAGAGGCAATTGATTTCAATGTTGGTGGGCGATTAATAGCGTTTGTATTCTAGGAGATTTGAATAATGTCAGAATTTGGGCTCGTTGAAACTTCAGTCGAAATCCCTTCAACCGTAAATGTAAAAATAAAGAAGAAATCCATTACGGTTTCTGGTCCAAATGGAACTCTAACTCGGGATTTTAAATTTGCACGTATAATCTCCATTGAACAGAAAGAAAACGGTATAAGCCTTTTTACCTACTACCCTCGAAAAAAAGAAAAATCTTTGATTAGCACAATCTCTTCCCATATAGAAAATATGGTTAAGGGTGCACAATCCAACTTTATTTATAAAATGAAGGTTGTTTATGCGCATTTCCCAATGACCGTCAAAGTAGAGGGTAAGATTATCTATATCGAGAATTTTTTAGGGGAGCGAAGTCCGCGCAAGGCTAAAGTTCAGGGTGATAAAACCAAAATTACGATTGCTGGGGATGATGTCATCATTGAAAGCCCCTATATTGAAGACGCAGGTCAAACAGCAGCCAATATTCAGTTAGCCTGCAAAATAAAGAATAAGGATCCCCGAGTTTTTCAGGATGGCGTTTATTTATACTATAAAGGTTTTGGCGAGAATGATTTATGGAAATTAAAATTTTAAGGAGAGATAGTAGATGGCTGAGAGAACTCGTTTGTTGAAATTACGGGCAAAGCTAAAGAAAAAAAAGCCCAAATTCAGACGTCAAGAGAGTTGGCGTTATAAGAGACTAAAAACTCCTTGGAGGCGTCCGAAAGGTATTGATAATAAAGCCCGTAGAAAGAGAAAGGGAGTAATAGCTTCTGTAAATATAGGATATAGAAGTCCTAAACGAGTTCGAAACTTACACCCTTCGGGATTTCGTGAGGTAGTAGTACATAATATAAAAGAACTTGAAAAAGTTGATTCTAAAAAATCAGTTGTGAAAATCGGTCATAGTGTCGGACGACAGAAGCGAATTTCCCTTCAGGATCGTGCTGATGAACTAAGCGTTTTGATACTCAACCGTACTCGAATTTTGCTTCCTGGTGAAGAACTCCTGATGGAATCACGTGGAGTAGAAAGAGAAGAAATCACATCTGAAGAAATGGAAGCATTCGGAGAAGAGGAGATCCCTGAAGAATTTGAAACTGCTGAAGATATTTCTTCTAGTGAAGATGAATCATTTGAAGAGGAAGAGTCATCCGAAGATTAGAATATAAGTGTGAGTTGAATATAATGAATTTACGAGCTCAAAGACGCATCGCGGCAGAGGTCCTTAAAGTCGGTAAAAATCGAGTAAAGATTGATCCTGATCGCGAAGATGACGTATCTATGGCAATAACCCGTGACGATATCCGAACACTTATTCATGAAAAAGGTATAACGGCCCGATACCAAAAGGGTGTTAGCAGATCTCGGGCAAGGCTTGTCCATGAAAAGAAGAAAAAAGGAAAACGGCAGGGTTCAGGCTCTAGGAAAGGTAAAAAGACAACATATAATCCCAAAAAGCGAGCTTGGATTCAACGAATTCGACCACAACGAAAATTCCTACGTCGATTACGAACAAGACGAATTGTTACTATAAGCACCTATCGAAAACTTTATAGATGGGCTAGTAGCGGTATGTTTCGGAGTGTAGCTCACCTAGATTTCTTTATTAAAGATAAAAAATTAACAAGGCGATAAAAATGGCACGCGGTCCTCGGTATCATGTCTTATTTCGAAGAAGGCGAACCGGAAAAACTGACTTTCACAAAAGGAAACGTCTTATCCTTTCAAGAGAATTACGAATAATTATTAGATCTTCGCTTAAACACATCATTCTCCAAGTAGCTAAGGCAGAATTAATTGGGGATAAGATTCTCAGCTCAACTTCTTCTGTGGAATTAGTCAAAAATTATAACTGGCGAGGGGCTACTGGAAATTTACCAGCCGCCTATCTCACCGGGCTACTGGCTGGAAAGAAAGCTCTTAAAAGTAATATTAAAAAAGGTGTTCTTGACCTTGGTATTGCTACTCCTGTACGCGGTAATCGGCTTTTTGCCGCACTAAAAGGATTAGTTGATGCTGGATTGGAAATCCCCCACAGCGAAAAAATTTACCCACCTGAGGACCGTATCCGTGGTGAAAATATCGCGAAATATGCCAAATACCTCTCAGAACTTGAATCTCCAGTACCCGCTCAACAATTTAACTTATATAAGAAACAGGGTCTCGATCCAGAAAAATTACCAAAGCATTTTGAAGAAGTTAAAGGAAGTATTTTACAAAAATTCAAATAAGGTGATATTATGGGTTATGAAAAGTCGTTGGATAATTGGGCCCCTCGAACTCGCGTCGGAAAAATGGTTAAAGAGGGCTATATCACTTCCGTTGAAGAAATTTTTCAATCCTGCTTAACAGTTAAAGAACCTGAGATTATTGATCTTCTACTTCCTAACTTACAGGAGGAAGTTCTTGCTATCAATCTCGTTCAAAAACAGACCGATGCCGGTGAAAAATCTCGATTTCGGGCCACTGTAGCAATTGGAAATAAGGATGGTTATGTTGGCATTGGCGAAGGAAAGTCGGTTGAGATTGGACCTGCAATTCGATCCGCTATAGTACATGCGAAACTTTCGATTATCCCGATAAGAAGAGGATGTGGCAGCTGGGAATGCACCTGTCATGAACCACATTCCCTCCCCTTTAAGGTCGATGGAAAAGCAGGGAGTGTGCGAATAATTCTTCGACCAGCACCCCGGGGTACTGGTTTGGTCACTGCGAAAACTCCACGGATTGTGCTGAATCTTGCAGGAGTAAAGGATATCTGGTCTATTACTAAAGGACATACACGCTCAACTGTAAACTTCGCTAAGGCAACATATGATGCTCTACGAAACTCTTATAGAATTATTTCGCCCCATCTTGACTGGGAACGAATTCCCTAATTTTCCTATTCAATTAATTTTCCTATACTCCCACTATTTTGGCTCCTAAAAAAGAAATCCCTCATTTTTCACCCCAACATTTTTAGATCTATTTTAATTTACTTCTACCAAAAAATTCTTTAAATTAAACAAACACACATTATTAAAACTATTGAGGTAAAAACTATGAGTTTAAGACCTGGTGGAGTCTCTGGTATTTCAATTCTCCTTATTATTTCAGGTGTTGGCAGCATTATTTATGCAATAGTGCTACTTACAAACCCTTGGCTTATAAAGGATTTCTATGATGGAACTATTGGTCCTCTGATAGGTGGCCTACCATTAATCCCGACAACTCTAGAGTTAAGTTGGCTAGCAATGCTTGGGTATATACTCATTCCAGTTGCTGCCGTTCTTATAATTGCTGCTATTGGACTCTATAAGTTGAAAAAATGGGGCTATTGGCTTACAATACTCATCTCCATTCCACTAATCGTCACCATAATCGGAATTATCTTCATCTGGTATCTTCGGAAAGAGGAAGTCAAGGCTGCTTTCGATATAATGTAAAAGGAGAATTTTAATTATCAATCTCTTTTTTTTTTAATTTCCAAAAAACCTGATATTTGATTGCTTATTATAAAATTCAGACCATTCTCTGAATTAAATCCTCGATTTTTCTCCCTCTATTCCCTAATTCCCCATGATCCTTGAATGGTCGTTTGGTTTTTCCTTTGAATCCCCCTTTGGGGGGATGTAGCCGGAATACAGGTTTAAGGTTCTGTAGATCAGATAACTCCGCCTTAAAATTTGCAACTGCTTCAGCAAATTGATCAATGGTCTTAAATTGTGTTTTTTTATTTACCATTGCATCAGTTAATCGAATTTTGCCGGGTAGATATCCTCGTTTTTTAAGAACTAGAGCAATTGTTTCTGCTCCCACTTCACCCCATGTTATATAATCCTTAGCTCTTTGAAGCATGCCTCGATAACTCGCCCTGTCATCTATAATAACGAGATGATTTTTCCGATGGAGTCTGATAAATTGTAAAGTTTCTGCCATCGGCTTCCGAAGTCCCACACGTCCTCTAATTCGGATTATCGCAAGTCTTTTTGAAGGAGAATCATCCTTTTTTTTTGTTGCTGCCTTCACTGACATTTCATATACAATCCATGTTGCTATTTAAGGTGTGTTTAATCGAAGTAAATTTCCCTCAAAAACTTTTCTTATCTTAGTCTTAGGCATATAAACAAAATTTAAAAGTCATATCTCAAACTGAAGATTAACTTATATCTCCTTAGAGGTAATATCTGAATCTTACGCTCGACGTTGATTCCCCAATTTTCGGAGAAATTAAGAGATATTACACCTTGACTAAAAGAATTCCAAGCGAAAAAACAGGATTGGTTCATGATGCCACATTCAAAACGTGATGTAAGAAAATATAGAGGGTCCCGCACACATGGTTACGGAAGAGTCGGTCAACACCGCAAAGGAGGTCAACGCGGTGGCAAAGGTAAAGCCGGTTTACATAAAGGTGGGTGGACTTGGACTGTTAAATATGATAGATACCATTTTGGTAAATATGGGTTCAAGCGCCCTGTCCGATCCATCCCCGAAATAAAGATCTTGAACATTGGTCAAATCGAAAACATCTTAGACAGTCTTATAGATAAAAAAATTGCAACCCAAGATGGTAATCGCATTTCTGTTAATCTTAATGCACTTGGAATAGGGAAAGTCCTTGGAAATGGAACACTATCTCGTCCGTTAACAATCACTGCACGTAGCTTTAGTAAAGGCGCAAGAAGAAAAATTGAAGAAGCTGGTGGATCTGCAATAAGTCCTAACTCCTAAGGGGCGAATTAATGACCAGTCGTTTTTTACGTGTTTTTTCTCCATTCGTTAAAATAATGCCGGAGGTTAAACCTCCCGATCGTGAAGTTTCCTTCAAGGAAAAATTTGCGTGGACTGCTATAGTCCTAATTATCTATTTAATTATGAGTAATATCCCTCTTGCAGGGGTTCCACAATCACAAGGCACCGATTACTTCTTTTGGTGGAGAGTTCTTCTTGCTAGCCAGCGTGGTACCCTTGCTGAACTCGGGATTGGCCCTATTGTTACGGCGGGTCTTATAATGCAGCTACTTGCGGGTTCACAGATAATAAAAGTGGACTTTTCTGACCCGCGCGATCGTAGCCTTTTCACTGGCGTTCAAAAGGTACTAGCGATTATAATGACATTAGTCCAGATCATCGCCTATTTAGCTGCGGGGGCGTATGGTGATCTCAGTTTTATGTCACAACTCGCAATCTTCGGTCAGCTTTTTGTGGCAGGTATCATAATTATCCTTTTGGATGAGTTGCTCCAAAAGGGTTGGGGTCTCGGGTCAGGTGTCAGCCTGTTCATAGCCGCTGGAGTTAGTATGCAGATTTTTTGGCTTTGCTTTTCCCCTTTTGGTGCAGAAGATGGCATGATGATTGGAATTGTGATTGCCTTTTTCCAGATAATTCTTGGCTGGGGTCGTGCCCGTCCCTTCTCAATTACCCAAAATGAAGTTACCACTCAGTATACGGGGGTCAACAATTTTAATTCAATATGGGACAGTCGACCTGTCGCGCTTGAAACTCAACTCACGCCAAATCCCAATCTTCCAACACTTATAGGCCTGATCGCCACGATTATCATTTTTATCATAGTCATCTTTCTCGAGACTGTCCGAGTGGAGATCCCCTTGCAGTATTCGCGATATCGGGGGTTTAAAGGCAAGTATCCGATCAAATTGCTGTACGTTTCAAATATCCCGGTCATTCTCGTACAAGCTCTCTATGCAAATGCCCTATTCTTCGGGCAGTTGCTGTACCAGGCATTTCAAGGTAATGCCTTCGTAGAATTTTTTGCCAAGTTTGATACACCCGTTGGTGTTGAAGCAAACACAGGTGGCTGGCTTGAGCCTGTCAAAGGATGCGTCCTGTACTACTTGACGCCTCCTCGGTCGGTACAGGCACTTCTAGAGGATCCCGCGCGCGCAATTATTTACATGGCAATTCTCGTCCTACTGTGCGTCTGGTTCTCTAAGATCTGGGTAGACGTAAGCGGGATAGCTCCGCGCGACATCTCGCACCAGATATTACAGGCAGGGCTCATGGTCCCCGGCTTTCGCCCCCAGCCGCGGGTGCTCGAGCGGATCCTCGATCGCTACATTCCCACCGTCACGACCATTGGTGCTATCGCGGTGGGTGTACTCGCCGCCGGTGCTGATTTTGTAGGAGCTTTAGGTACCGGTATGGGTATACTATTGACAGTAGGTATAATCTATCAATACTATCAAATTATCGCTCAAGAGCAGCTTGCATCTATGAATCCTGCGATGCGAGGGCTTTTAG
>JAEOSY010000423.1 GCA_016840125.1 Candidatus Helarchaeota archaeon
TACCATGCCTTGAAAAAAGCCATCACGGATATTCTCACTTCCAAGGTCCAGGTTGATATCTTTGAGTTAATTGAGAAAAAAAAGCAAGAGAAAGAACCTGCCATCTTCGTTTTTTTGGGTGTCAATGGAATTGGTAAAACGACAACGATTGCGAAAATGGCACATTTTCTACGTGAGAAAGGGTATAGCTGTGTCTTAGCGGCAGCGGATACATTTCGTGCAGGTGCCATTCAGCAGCTTGAAAAACACGCAGAAAAATTGAAGATAAAGATAATAAAAGGACAATATGGGGCAGATGGGGCAAGTATTGCATATGATGCAATTGACCATGCACAAGCCCGAAATATTAACGTCGTTTTAATTGATACAGCGGGGCGGCAGGAAACAAATAAAAATCTAATCGAAGAAGTAAAGAAGATTGTGCGTGTAGCCGAACCGGATTTACGAATTTTTTTGGGATCCCTGTTAGTCGGAAATGCCGCGTGGCAACAAGCAGAAACTTTCTCGCAGAAAGTCGGGATCGATGCAAGCATTTTAACCATGGCGGATGCAGACATCAAGGGAGGGGCTGCGCTCTCAGTCACGTATCTTACCGAACGCCCCATAATCTTCCTTGGAGCTGGGCAATCCTATGATGATTTAATTCCATTCGAACCTGAAAAATTTGCGGACTTATTATTAGGAGAGAAATAAAAAGGTTTAAAAAATGCCCGAAAATGCATCAGTTCTTCTCAACGTGAAAAATCTCACCAAAACCTATATCCTTTCGAACAAAACGCCAATTACTGCTCTAAATAATATTTCGTTTACCATGTTTGAGGGAGAAGTTCTTGGAATAATAGGTCAAAGTGGTGGCGGGAAAACGACTCTAATCCGGGTTCTTAGGGGAGTAGAGCCTTTTGATAGCGGTGATTTCGAGCTTAACGAGATTCATGTTACACCACAACCATCAAGACAAACAATCCGTGAACTTAAAAAAATAACGGCAATTCATTTACAAAGATCCTTCGCCCTGTGGGCAGACTCGGTCCTAGTCAATGTGATGCGGCGTTTAAATGCCCTAGAAACTGAGGATGAAACTGCTGACCTCCCTAATGAAATGTTTTCAGAATACCATGAGATGAAGGAGGGAGCTTTAGACTTATTAAAGGCTGTTGGTCTTGATATAAAAGCGGACCATACAGCGGATACATTGAGCGGAGGAGAGAAACAAAGATTACAATTAGCACGTCAACTTGCAATAGCCTCGAATCTCAAATTGATGCTCTTGGATGAGCCCTTGACAATGTCGGACCCACGTTTTAAGGTCGATTCGCTCAATTATATCAAAAAAGTTCAGCAAAAGAATAACCTCTCAATCTTGGTGACCTCCCATTACCCAAAACTTTTAGAAAATTTTGCTGACCGGGTGATCTGGTTAGATGAAGGGGAAATAAAAGCGATGGGTGCCCCCCAAGAAATAATTACACAATTCCTCGCGACTCAAGAGGAACTCGTTCCATTTAAGCCTCAAGAGAAACAAGAAATAATCATTAAAGTAAATGATCTTACGCGTGAATTTTATACACCTGATTTGAGTCTAACCTTTCGGATGGAAAAAATTAACTTGGATATAAAAAAAGGTGAGATTCTTGGGGTTATCGGTCCATCTGGAGTAGGGAAGACGGTCTTTCTGCAGCTCCTTGCAGGTATAGATATACCAAAAGAGGGAGAGGTTCTGTATTTCCTAAATGGGAAGGATGGAGTTAATATCTGCAAATTGGGAGCAGACTCCATTAATACACGCAGGCAAGTGAGCTATGTTAGGCAAGAGCTCGACCTAACGTTTAATGCGGTGGTGAAGGATTTAGCAGCGGGTGTGCTCGGAATTAAAGGGGAACCTGCCATCCATGCCGCCAAGAAACGAGCGAAAGAACTAGGTATAAAAGCACAGATTGTTGATTTTGTGCATAGGCTTGGAGATATGCCTGATTCCGAAATTAATGACAAACTGGAAAAGTTAGGGTTGGACAGACAAATTATTCATGATCTATTTCCGATTCCCCCATGGTCTGCGATCTCTGAAATTGTCATTCCCATCTTCGAACAGGTCGGGCTGAATCAGGAAATTCTAGAAAGGAAATCCCAAGAAATTTCGGGAGGCGAGAAGGTGCGTATCTCGTTAGCCTTAGCTCTTCTCTCGGGACCACGCGTGGTAATCTTAGATGAGATAGGCGGCGATATAGACCAAATCACGCTTAGAAGTATTCGAAATCTACTTGTCACCCTGAATAATGGGTTTAACACCACCATAATTACCGCGAGCCATGATATAGACTTCATTCGGGAACTTTCACATCGAGTTCTTTACTTAAAAGATGAGAAAATCGTGAAAGATGGAGATCCAGCTGAAGTCTGTGATTATTACTTTACAGAATCTAAAGGAATATAATTTAAAAGCCGTAAATACTGCAAGCTAGCCCACCAATCCATAAACTCCCGAAAAGCGCCTTCACATTAGACATGAAACCCAAGAAGAAAGAATGAAATTAATTTCCATTTTTTTACACCATAAGCAGAAATTATTGATGTTCTAAAATTTGATATACTTGAAAGTTCATTAACTAAAAGGTGCCTCGGTAGGCTGGTGAAGGAATTGGAGATCAAATTTGAAAGGAAGGATGTGACTGCGCGCTTTAGAAATCCGAGTATGGGGTTTGAAGTCGATGAACAGTTAATTGAGCAGCGGATCGATCCGTTATTAGGAAGGTTGAGTTTAATCCCGCATGAGTTAAAGAAGAAAGCGTCATTCTATTATGGATTCCCTGATAGAAAGGCGCTGAAGGAAACAGTGGAAAGTTCGAGAGCAAACTGTTTCTTCTGTCCGGAAAAGGTGGAGCAAGTTACCCCTAAATTCTTGAAAGAGATAAATGAGGGGGGGAGATTTAAAGTTGAGAAAGCAACTTGTTTCCCGAATATCTTTCCGTATTATGAACATTGCGCCGTTGTGACCGTTTCGGACCAGCATTACATTCCTCTGAAAGAGATGAGCCCCGAAATCTACGGGAACGCGATCCAAGCGGGGATTAATTACCTCAGGAGTGTGCATGAACAGGATAAAGATGCGAGATTTCCTGTAATCGGGGCAAATTTTCTTACCCCAGCGGGCTCCACATTAGTGCATCCGCATATTCATGTTATCATGGGACAGCAAGAATTGTACAAAGTGAAATTACTCGAAGATGCCTCCCTCGCATTTAAAAAAAGTACGGGAAAAAACTATTGGGAGGAATTAATGAAACAGGAGCAAGCGGTTGGGGAACGTTATATCCAGCAGGCAGGCAATGTTCATTGGTACACCCCATTTGCCCCCCTTGGGAATAATGAAGTGCGGGCAGTTGTCTCGGGGCGCTTAAATCTACTGGAGCTGACTGAGGAGGATATCAAGAATCTTGGAACCGGGATTTCAAACATTCTGCACTACTACCATTCCAAAAAAATTTCGACTTTCAATTTCTTTTTGTATTCGGGCCCATTGGGAGAATCCCCCTTTGCTGATTCACTTTATGTAGGGCTCGAAATAATATCGCGCCCACCCTTCCGAGCTTTTTATGCGAATCTTGACGCTTGGTTCATCCAACAACTTGCCTATGGGAGTTTGATCATCGAATTTCCGGAAGTCATTGCGCAAGATCTGAAGAAGTACTTTTAGATGTCCACCAAGAAAGATCACCCCTTCCCAAAAAGATCTTGGTACTATCAACTCGAACATTGGCAAGTTCCTGGCTTGAAGACTGATGTTGATGTGTATGTGGATGCGAGTGGGCTTATCTGGAAAGGTGAAACCAATTTTCCCAGTGGAGGCGAGTATACGATGGGAAGTCAATCACTTGACGATTTTCTCGAGCAAGGTCCCAAAGTTGAAACCCCTCCTGAGATCTGCGAGAAAATTCGCGATTATATCTCAATTCATCACCCATCTTGATCGATTTTGGTATTAACCTATATCTCAAGTTTGAATAAATTTTAAAAACTGGGCATAGTCGTAGAGACGTTTATAAATCTGGATCGCGTGATCTGCAAAGATGGTGGTGACGATTCCATTGTCCTCGAAGAATTTTCGTTCACGTTCAATCCCAATCTTTTCACCAAGGACGGGCACGATTGTAAACTTACCTTGTGTCTGATACTTAAGGATAATATCACGGATCTCGGGGCTGAAAGGTCGTTCCTCTGGCGTTTCATCACCCCATACGGTAATTAAAGCGCCATCCACATTGGGATCCTGTAATACTGCATCTAAACAGGTAGTAAAAACCTTTCGATGACCCGACTTTAAGGTCGCAGGATATGTATCTACGGGATTTCCCCCTAGTTTCCGGTCAAACACAACTTCCCGTATTTTTTCACTTGTATCCTTTGTAAAATTAGCTAGCTCTAATCCTAAATTAAGTATAGTATCAGAGGATACCACACCCAAACAACCAGAATATGTAATGATTGCTATTCGGGGACCTTTTGGAAGGATAGGTGTGATGCTAAAAGCACGTGCCGTTTCAAAAAGCTCCGCAAGTGTTTTGACCTGAACTAATCCAGCTTGCATTGCGGCTGCGGTAAAGATATCATCATTAACTGCTAACGAGCCTGTATGGGAACTGGCTGCACGCGCGCCAGCTGCCGTTCTCCCCCCTTTTAATACAATTACCGGCTTATTCTTAGATATGTTACGTGCAGCTTCTATAAAGCGTTTTCCCTCATTAATTCCCTCAATATATAAAGCAATTACTGAAGTTTGAGTGTCTTCATTTAGATAATTGAGAATATCCGCATCATCTACATCTACTTTATTCCCTAAGGAAATAATACGCGACACTGGAATATTATAGGTGGCAAAATATCGGACTAGGCCACCAGTAAAAATGCCCGATTGCGCCATAAAAGTTATATTACCCGTTGCTTTCAAACCTTTAAAATCCACATAGGATGAGGTAAAGTTCGTTTGTAAATTAACAATTCCCATTGTTCCTGGACCCAGTATTCGAATCCCAGTTTCTCTCCCAATATCCCTTAACTCTTCTTGTAATTTAGCATCTTGTGCTTCCCCTGTTTCTGCAAAGCCTTCGGAGATTATTACAACCCCCTTTACCCCCTTTTCAGAACATTCTCTAACTACATTTGGAACCAATAAATTTGGAATTATTATTATTGCTAATTCAATCGAGTCCTTTACGTCCTTAATGGATGGGAACACTTGCAACCCTAACAAATTATCTACATTAGGATTAATTGGGTATATTTTCCCGTTATAACCAAGCTCGACTAAATTCTTCAATACATTGTGACCTGGACGTTCTTCATTACGAGACGCCCCTATAACCGCCACACTCTCTGGATTGAAAAAGAAGTGCATAAAAAAGAGTTGTTAAAAATAAATAAAAAAGCTAGGGTGGATGATTTTCTTTTTCCTGAGAACGCTTGTATAATTTATAGACTAGGTAAAAGCCGAATCCGAGAGCTACGATGATCAGCTGAACGATGAGAATAAAGTTATATTCAGAGCTACCTAATTCGGAGAAAGTGAAAAACATCAAGAAACAGGTAATGGCCCCAATTACGGGAAATATAGGCACCCATCCAATATTTGGGCGTACTTTAAACGGGCGCTCGATATCTGGTCTCGTCTTTCGCAAGATTATTAAAATAATATTAATTAAAAAGAAGATAAGAAATACCGAGAAGACCGTAACACGGGCGACAACCTCAATATCACCAAAAAATATAAATCCCATAGCGACGACCATGGTAAAAATAATGGCAACCCAGGGTGTCTTTGTCTTTTTATGGACTTTGGAAAAAGCCTTTGGTAAAGCCCCTCCTTTTGACATACCATAAATCATTCGACTCGTTACGATGAGGATAATAAGTACTGTATTAGCAGTTGCGAAAAGTGCGATGACTGCCATCGTCAAGCCACCTCCTACACCAAGGAACGTTTCAGCGATTACCGTTAAAGGATTGGGTAATGCTGCAAATTGCTCTAGTGTTAGCCCTAGACTTGAAATGGTACTTACAACTGCTATCGCCATTAAAACGTATAGAATGGTAGTAACCAGAATAGAGATCAATAAGGCCCTTGGGATTGTTTTCTTTGGCTCTTCGGTTTCTTCTGCCATATTTGCAACATCTTCAAAACCGATATAAGCAAAAAATATAAGCGCTGCAGCGCTAAGTAAGACGAATATAATATTTGACGTACCCGCTATCGGAAATTCAAAGTAATTCACACTTCCAAAATTCATAAATCCGAGTACTATAATAAGAACAACTCCTCCAACTTCGATAATGGTAAAAACTATATTTAATTTAGTAGACTCTTCAATTCCTATGAAATTCACAACCGAGAGGATGCCAATAAGTACAATGGCAACAATTATTATAGATACAAGCGGGTCCCATGCGAAGAAGCCAATAAAATATCCTCCGAAGCCCAGAGCGACAGTAGCTATCGTAAAAAGACCTGAAAAAATTAAAACCCATCCCACAATAAATGAAAATGCTTTCTGATTTGGAAATGCTTTAGACACATAAGTGTATTCTGCTGCACTTTTTGGGTAAGTAGAGGCAAGTTCCGCATAGCTCAAACCAGTTAAAGATGCAATAGCGGCTGCAATCAAAAATGAGATCCAAGCTGTGTTGCCAGCGACACCGACAACTTTTCCTATAAGGGCATAGATGCCCGCCCCTAAAATTATCCCAATTCCATAGATAATGGCTTCGAATAGATTAATATTTCTTTCCAATCGTGGTTCTTTGCTTCCAATCTTCAAATTAATCCCCATATTCTCTTTATTATTTAGAATGAATCAATCAATACCTGGAATCAGCCGAACTTTCAGGAATTCCTCTACCAACAATTTAAAAGCTCTATCCACATTATCTGCGGTTTTCGCCGAGGTTTCGACGTAAGGGAGATCCAAGGTTTTGGCGAGAATTTCCGCTTGTTTGGAGTCGACTTTACGTTGATCTGCCAAGTCAGTTTTATTGGCGACAACGACACTTGGAATTTTACCGCCTAAGAACTTGGAAAGATCATAATACCAGTTATGGACGCTATCGAGTGTTTCAGGCCGGGTTACATCAAAAACAACCATCGAGATATCAGCCCCCTCATAATAGCGGTGGCGAACACTCAGAAACCGGGATTGTGCGGCTATATCGAAGAGAAGTAGATCAACGAGAGTATCTTTATCTGCGAAGTAGTATTGTTTCTTGACCACTGAAACGCCAATAGTTGGTTTATAATCCACCGTGAATTTTTTTTCTGCAAATTGAACAAGCAAGCTCGTTTTTCCGACAGAGAAATCCCCAACGATGATAGCTTTGCATTTAAAATGATGTGCGGGTGGAACTTCCTCTTCAACAGGCATCGTAACTGGAGCAGTTCCAGGTTCAACCGCTTCGATGTCAGGGCTTGCTTCTTTTCCACTAAGAGCATCATCTATCTTCCGTGTGAAAATGCGAGCGTAAGGTCGAATCCCGCCTAAATCAAGATCCGCTGTATTATCTAAAATGGTCGTGAGAATGGCTTGATCGCCAGCTTCGACGAAGTAAAATACATATTGATCGGTTTCAATCATGGCATTTTTAAACAATCCAGTCCCGAATTCGTTCTTGATGCGTTCCGATAAGCCCTGGAGAATACCAGTTATCATTCCAACAGCGTCCTCATCCTTTTGAATTGCCTCATCAAGTAATGAGGAGATGATCAGTCCGTCCCGGTCCACTATTGTAGTCCCTTTAATCTTGAACTTACGTAATTGGAGAATACTCAAGTATTTTTGGAGAATTGTTTCCAAGACTTTACCAATTGCCACGCTTTTCGTCCTCTATTACCAAATTCAACCTAATTGTCCTGCTATGAAGGATTTTCCAGTATTTTTGTGAAGTACAACCAAAGCCATAGCGGTCTGGTTTTTCGGTTCATCAATAAACTTAATTAAGAAATGTCAGTGCAATTTTAATTATCTTTTGGTTTAAATTCTAGATTTAAGTGTGTTAAAAATGAGCAAGAAATGGGCAGAAAAGATATTAACGGATGATAAAGAGAAAGAGATGAGGCTTTCTGAGGATGAAGAGATAGACAAGAAAGTAGCTGAAACATTACAGAATCGAAAATTGGCAGAGAAGGCGCTGAGTCATTATCAAAAGGGAGAGAAACATCTCGCCTCGGGTAAGTATAAGAAATCCCTATCCGAGTTTGAAAAATCACGGGATAAATTTCTTGAAGCGAATGAAATCGAGCGAGCTGAGAAGGTATCGCTGAAATTATGTGAGAGCTATATTATAGAAAAGAAATACTACGAGGCAGCTAAAGCAGCTTCGACTGCAGCAGAATTAATCTTGCGTCATAATAAGTTTAAAAATGCGATAAAACATTATCAATCTGTTATTGACTTCTATGAGAAAGTGGATGCAGAAATAGAGATTCTTGAAGTGTATGCTATAATGGCATTATGTTACCTTGCCCAAGGTAAATTTTCCGATGCAACAGCTGTATTAAAGAAGAAGATAGTGAAATCCAAATTCCCCCAGATAAAGAAGAATAAGATCATCCAATTTGCTATCCTAGTTAGCAATACTATATTGAAGAAGGA
>JAEOSY010000036.1 GCA_016840125.1 Candidatus Helarchaeota archaeon
ACAAGAATTAAGAGCAATGTTAGAAGCTTCAGAGATACCAAGAAAATTTGCAAAAAAATACGCTGATGAATGTAGAAGGCTTAAGGATAGTGCAAGTACGCCCGAAAGAGTGCAAGAACTAGAACAAATGGCAAAAAATCTTGAGAGGGTTCCATGGGAGCCTGCTGAAACTTTTTGGCAGGGAATTCAAGCTATATGGATAACTCACATGCTTATCATGGCAGAGGAATCGTATCCTGGACCGGGTACTTCTTTTGGTCGAACTGATCAACACCTTTGGGATTTATATAAAAAAGATGTGATTGATGAAAGGAATATTTCAAAAGAATTTGCAAAAGATATTTTAGGAAGTTTCTGGTTTCATTGTAACACTGCCTACGATGCTCAAATAAGAGTAGGAAAGCAAGGTATTACTGCTGCGTTCGGACAGTTGATGACGCTTAGCGGGTGTGGACCTAACGGCGAAGATTTAACCAATGAACTTACTTATACTATTCTAGAAGTTATTGACGAATGGTCTCCAATTTTAGAACCAAAACCGAATGTAAGATTACATAGAAATTCTCCTGATAAATTAATGAATACCATAGTTGATATGGTCTCTCGTTCGCAAGGAGCACCATTTCTTATAAATTTCGACGAAAGAAGTATCGCGGGTATGATCGCGGAAGGTATACCTCCTGAAGATGCTTGGGATTACGCCTGCGTTGGGTGTTTAGAAAACACAATGCAAGGAAACGATAGATCTGGCACTGTGAATTGCAATCCGAATTTGACCAAAAGCATTGAGTTAACTCTATGGAACGGGAAAAACATGCCGGGGAATGATGTTGAGACAAAGAAAGGCGAACAGGTTGGACCTAAAACTGGTGATTCTGAAAAATTCAACACTTGGGAGGAATTTTGGAACGCGTGGAAAAAACAAACCGAATTCATCATTAAATACACGGTAGATATATATAATTTAACTGAATCTCTTAGAGCCGATTATTTCCCTACTCCATATTTATCGACCATAATACGAGGTTGCATTGAAAGGGGTTTAGACATTAGATGTGGCGGACCGGAATTAAGGTTCATTACTGTTGAGGGCGTTGGTTTTGCTACTACTGTCGATTCCTTACTGGCAATTAAAAAATTTGTTTATGAAGATAAAAAATACTCGTTATCTCAAATAAAAGAGGCTCTGATCCATGACTTTGAAGGAGAAGAATACTCCATGATTCAAACCTTTTTAAAAAATAGGGCACCAAAATACGGAAACGATGTCGATGACGCTGATGAGTTGGCTCGAAGAGTAATGAAAGTGTGGGCTGACGAAACGTGGAAATATAAAACACCAACGGATTTCCAATTTCGACCGGGTATGCTTTCATGGAATTACTGGGCTGGAGCTGACGCAAGTCTTACAATTGCTACTCCTAATGGCCGAAAAATGGGAACATTCCTCTCAAATGCTATCTGTCCTACTAGCGGAGCTGATCTTAAAGGACCTACTGCTGTTACCAATTCTGTTGGTATTGCCCTGGGAGGAAAAACAAAAGACGGCGAATATATTAATTATCTCCCAAATGGTGCAAGCCATACTATTACTTTTAATCCTGTTATTCTTAAAAATCCTGAGCATAAAGAAAAATTCAAATCGTATTTAAGAGGATACATTGAGAACGGAGGAACTTGTTTACAGGTTAATATGCTCGATGTGGATATGCTAAAGGACGCTCAATTACATCCAGAAAATTACACTAATCTCTTAGTTCGAATCACTGGTTATAACGCTTACTTTAATGCTATAGGAAAAGAATTACAGGATGAAATTATCGCTCGAGAATCGCATTCAATGTAAATTAATTCACTTTTTTTTAAAAAAAAATAAATAAATAGTTTAAGTATCAAGGTTTTCAATAACCGTCGCTACACCCTGTCCTCCTCCTACGCACGCGTTAGCAACGCCATATTTCGCATTCTTTTCTTTTAAAATCCTAGCGAGAGTACCTGTTAACCGTATCATCGTAGAACCTAATGGATGACCTATAGCGGTAGAGCCACCCATAATATTAACTTTTTCTGCAGGGATGTTAAACTTATCCATGCAATTTAACGCAACTATACAAAATGCTTCATTTATCTCCCAATAATCAATATCATCAGCAATTAATCCTGCTATATTTAGAGCTTTTTGGGTTGCTGGGACTGGACCCCTTCCCATTACAGTAGGGTCTACACCCGCCCATGCAATTGACACTATTTTCGCCATGGGGTCAATCTCTCTTCTTTTGGCTTCTTCAGCTTCCATAAGTACTGCTGCTGTAGCTCCAGCATTTAGAGGAGACGAATTTCCAGCAGTAATCACACCCTCCTCAGTACCTTCTCTTTTTACGTACCCTTCTTTTCCTCCATTTCTTTCCAAGAAAAAAGGAATTGATATTCGACGCAATTGAGAAACTGCTTCTAGGGTAGATTTTCGGGGATTCATGTCCCTATCGATTACCATCTTCTCATCAACATTTCCTGAAGCATGTCCTTCAATGGGTATGATTTCTCCTTTGAAATAACCATCTTCTTGACTTTTAATTGTCAAATTATGACTTCTTACTCCAAACTTGTCTAGATCTTCCTTAGTAAATGTAGGAACTTCCTCCTCGTATAACTTCTGGGCTGTTTGTAACATATTAAATGTAGTTTGCAAATCTAATTCAGGTCTATAAAACTTACTTTCCTTATCTTCTGTTGAATAATTACGTTCTATTCCAATTCCACGAACGCGAGTCATGTGTTCAAATCCTGTGGTTAATACACAATTACTATTCCCTGTCATAATTTCCATAGTTCCTACATGCATCCCTGATCCTGCTGATGCACACTGTCTATCGATAAAAAATGATGGAACTTCGTAAGGAAATCCTGCTAAAAACAGAGGACTGCGACCACCATAAGTCCAATTTTCCAACACACCCGAAGCAACCCCTATTGATACCTCATCTACATCT
>JAEOSY010000424.1 GCA_016840125.1 Candidatus Helarchaeota archaeon
AGATCTGGCGACACCGAAGTATTCGGTAATCCGGCGTCTGGGGATCTGATACGCCTCCATATGGAAGAGAATGTGGAGTTTCTCACGTAGAGTGTAGCGAGGTTTCTTCTCCTTCTTTTTAATCCGTTTCTGGATGATAGATACCTGAGTTTGGAGCTGATAAACTCGATCCCGGAGGAAGAGGAGTTCTTTATCTTTGGCATCGGCGCTCATAGCAGCAAGCTTTTCTAAGCTGCGCCTTCTGCTTCTCCCAGACCAACGGGCAGCGAGGATGGCGGCCTTGATGATGAGGGAGACGGCAGCGGCAATGATATCGAGGTTCTTCATCATGGCTCATGAAAAAGGGGAAATGATAGCCTATGACAACGAAGAATTGAAGTTAGAAGACCTAGTCGGTAAGCTATTGAAATGAAGAATGATGGGTGGGCTTTCTACATGGTCCGATGGCCGCCTGACAACTACAAAAGGCATTGAAAATAAAAATGTCATCTTTATAACTCATTCACAACTAAAGGCTGGTCTAAATCCTGTAAAGCAGTTGCAGTCATCTGGCACTTCCAAACCAGTCTTTGTCAATTGATAATGTGAAGCATTTGAACCCCAGGAACCTCCCAAGGAAAAATGAATTGAATGTATTGGTATATCTTGAACTGGTATATCTTGGCACCATTCAGATACATTTCCAAGCATATCGTACAAACCCAACGAATTAGGCTTTTTTCCCCCTACACGATGGGCATATCTCTCACCAAGTTCATCAATATTCTTATAATACCATGCATAATCATAAAGCTTATTTAAGTTATCAACAAAGGGTTTTATAATAAAGAAATCTAAAATTGATCCTGCAAAAGCATATTCCCATTCGTAATCGGCTGGAAGACGTAACCCAGTTTTTTTACAGAAGGCAGAACTATCTTCCCAACTAATATATGTTGCTGGATAATCATCGCCCTCTTTTACATTTTTTTGATCTCTCCAGGGTGTGGTCCCCATGATTTTAATCCAGATGCCTTGTGTCACTTCTGTCTGGCATAAAAGGAAAGATTTTATCTTATTGTTTCCAGATACCATTACGAACTTCAATCCAGTATTCTTATGTCTATATATATTTACAATGTTAGTTTGCCCGTCGATGGAAATTGTTTTCTTTTCTAATAAATCAAATCCAGGATAATTATTTTCAATGCTGCATGAGGTAAACATAGAAGATAAAATATAAATTAATAAAAGAATCATACATTTTGCGATCATCAATATCATTATTATATGCCCTTTTGTTATCCGTTCATCTCTTGAATAGGAATTAATCTACGCATTCATATTATCAAATTACACTACTGGGATGAAAGGAGAAGATAATATTTAAATTGACGCATATAAATCATCCTGCAAAATACAGAAAGAACAGTCTTTTAATAAGTTAGAGATTATAGCCTTATGAAATTCATCTATCGCAATTTAGATTACAGATTTACGTGAAATTAGTAAAAATTGTTTTGTAGACATTCGACTTTGGTGAATCATTCTTTAGTATTGCTTTAAATGATACGGCGTAAATTGATGAAATCTTTCAAGGCTTTATGAATAAAAATAGTAAAATAAATAAATTATCAATTTTACTTATATTAAATGATCATTATTGATTAAGGCTATATTTGATAAGATTTAAATTATGAGGATTGTATTGTCCCTGATAATACTTTGTAGCATTCTGTTGATTTCGTAAGGGTTATTTAGAATGAACAATAATGACAATAGTAAAGACGAGACTAAAATTATAGAAATAATTGAGTTCGACAGCGTAAATGATATACTGAATAATCCAAATAGATTTTTGAATAAAATTGATAATTGTAATAAACCAATTGATGAAATTATGAAATATTGGGGATTATTAAAATATGAGGATATTCCAAAAGGTGTTAAAATATTAATCGATAATGCAAAATATTCAGGACAACTTCCTATTGTATATAAAGCTGTTCGGAAGAGTATTAAGGCATTATATTCGATAGCTGTGTTGAATCTAATCATATTAGCTATTGGGCCTTTTTTTGCTTTTTATACTCTAGGTCCCTTTATGCAAGCATGGGATACAGACTCTATACATGGGTATTTTTTCGGAGGAGCAATATTTTGGCTTGGATTCATATTTGGTTTTCTTTTAATTCTATATCTTTGTGGATTTGGAATGTATCTGTCTTCGGGAATGATTTTACGTATAAGTTCGATTATTCGAGCTAGCAATGCATCACAGTATCATGTTATTATTCCAAATCTATTTATAATTATTATTATGATTTTGACTATATTTTTATCCATTCCTTCTTTCAAATCCGGATACTTCAAAGCGAATTGGCCTCAATGGAATCTTCCTGAAGGATGGGTTGAATTGAAGGGGGAGGAACTTCAAATAAGACGGGAACTTTTAAGCACATCTGGTGAACTTCGTCGATCGGCTCACGGAACGGATGAAAATCCAATTCTTGATGTTAGAAGACGGTTAATGTCTGAAACTTTGTCGGAACGTTATTCGGTCGTAGGTGGCAAAACAAGATATCTTACGGGGGACGAATGGATACAAATGAGAAAGAATATGGGTGAGGAGGTAAATAAATTAGGATTTGAATATACCGGAAATAAAATAGGTAAAATGTATATTGATGTGTCTAGTAATTTAAAAGAAGTAGAAGCAGCTGTAAAAATTAATTTCATATTAGAGAATGGAGATAAAGCTTACGTTTATCAGTTTATTAAAGAAGGTTATGAATATGAAATAAGTTTCTATTATACTTCAACTGGAGATGAATTAGAAGATTTTAAAGAAAGAGAAGAAATAATGCAATCGATTAAGGAATGGTAATTGGTAAAGTTAAATAATTCACATAAATGAAATTGATCTAAATTAAATATTGTTGTGAATTGATATAGTCGACGGTCGAAAAGAATGTAAGTTAATTCTGTTGTATGGTTATTCTATAAAATGCCCTTAATCCTATTCGCAACTGCTCGCGAATTATGCTTTGCATGATCAGATCTTACCTGTCTTCTCAATTAATTAGATCCGCAAGATTTTTGAGCTAAATAGCGAGGAATTGAAATAGGATCCCAAGGGCTGATGTCGATTGAAGGATTCCATTGGTAGCAATCACTCTTGTCCAAAATCGGAAATTAATGGAGTTTCTTAGTGCTTGAAAAATGTCCTCCTAATCGGGCATTCTGGGTTTGTGACGAACCAATAAGAATACCCAAAAGAAGGTGGACATCCTCATGATGCGGTCTACCAGCCTGTTCAGTCAACTCCTAAGTTTATTTGATCGCGGTTCTTTAGCACGACTCGTCCGCAAACACAAGGCGGATCGCTATTCCTGTACTTGTTAAGCGCCGATCGTACCGGCCAGGACGTCGGGTTTTTGAAGAAGAGGTTCTTTGAAAATCAGATTCACGCCAGTCAGGCGAGATAGAGTTGGACGGAAAGCATGGAGAGTATCGGCGAAGCACCGGAAAAACCGGGGAAGACGCGATGTAGGCGCCAATGAGACGGGTTTTCCCACAACGCTTTTTGACAGGAGACGTGAATTCTACACAGCTTCTTTGAGCCTGTACCCCGTAACGCGGGGGTCCCGAAATACACGCAGTTGGATATTCTGCGGGACCTTCTTAGCGTTCCGAACTGGCCGTCGAAGATCGTTTCTGGTGTAGACATCATCAGGCCGCGCACCGTCGAGCGTCATGTGAGGCCTCCAGTCGTTATACCGTGTCCTTTCGGTAAGGGTGTATGAAATTATCGGTCATGGCGAGTACTCTTCCAAGGTATTCGAAATTACTTTGGAGGAATCCGCATGGGACGACAAAATCCAACCTCTCTTCCTTCGGACCTCAA